>CADBRS010000154.1 GCA_902797125.1 uncultured Ruminococcus sp. | reverse complement strand
GATCGATATGGACACGCTGGCCGTGGGACACCCGATTTTTGAGATCGGCAGCATTTTCAATGCGTTTATCGGGTATTCAGAATACAACCATGAAAATGTCAAGAACTTTTTGGGCTTCGATTTTGATACTTCGCGCAGGTTTTTCCGTTCCTTCCTGTCCGCATATCTCGGCACGACGGATGAACAGAAGCTGGATGAGGTCGAGAATAAAGGCCGCATTATCGGATATGCCCGCATGATCCGCCGGTCGATCCGCCGCAAAGGCCTTGAAACACCGGATGGCCGGGCCGAAATCGAACTCTGGAAGAAAGAGCTGATCGAACTGTTGAATTCGACTGAAACGCTGCTGTTTTGAAAGAGGACGATGACAATGCCTTATTTCAAAATAGACCTCCATATGCATACTGAGGTATCGGACGGGACCGATTCTCCGGAAGATATCATCAGACTGGTCCGGGAAACGGGTATCGATCTTTTTTCCGTCACTGACCATGATGCAACGGACGGTTGTTTGGTCATCCGCGACAAATTGAAAAAAGGCGATCCGGATTTCATATTCGGTGTCGAATTTTCCTGTCAGGATGAAGCCGGAAAATATCATATCCTCGGATATGGATACGATCCGGATGCCCCGTCCATCCGAAATTTGGAAGCGATCGGACATGGTTTCCGGATCGGAAAAACAGAAAAGCGATTTGCTTTTCTTGAAAAAGAGTTTGGCTTCTCCTTTTCGGATGAAGACCGGGCTGCCATTTTGGCTCTGGACAATCCGGGAAAACCGCATCTGGCCAATATGATGGTCAAATACGGCTATGCCGGATCCAAAGAGGAAGCGATCCTGAAATATCTCAATCTCTTTGACGGCCGTCAGGAACATGTCAGACCGGAAGATGCGATTTCTGCGATCGCAGACGCAAACGGTATTTCCGTTTTGGCTCACCCTTCCTTCGGAAGCGGAGAAGAATTCATCACAGGCGAGCAAATGGAACAGCGGTTGATCAAATTGATCGGTTTCGGATTGCGCGGTGTGGAGGCATATTATTCCGGCATGGGATCGGCCCTGCGCCGGGAAATGGAAGCTTTCGCCGATCGGTTCGGTTTATATGTGACCGCGGGGAGCGACTATCACGGATCGAATAAACAGGTTCGTCTGGGACAGACAAACCTGGAAAAGGAGAAAGACTATCCCGCCGGACTGGTCCGCTTTTTGAACGATGTTCGGGTCTTCCATCCTCTCGAATGATTTTTTCAAACCCGTAAACTTATTTAAAATAAGCATTGACAAGTCCTGCATGAATGTGGTATAATCCCTTGCCGCTTGAAAATGGCCCCCAAAGTATATGATTCTTCATATCGCCTTTGTTCAGCGAGTCTATGCGAAAGCGAGGTGTTTCCATGTACGCGATTATCGAAACGGGCGGGAAACAGTACAAAGTAAGCGAACTTGATGTGATCAAGGTCGAGAAACTGAATGCAGCGGAAGGCGAAGAAATCAAATTCGACGTTGTTGCGCTTGGCACGGATGACGGATTCAAGGTCGGCAAGCCTCTTGTTGACGGCGCATCCGTTACAGCTACAGTTCTTAAAACCGGCAAGGAAAAGAAACTGTATGTGATGAAGTACAAGCCCAAGAAAAACGAAAAGAAAAAGATTGGCCATCGTCAACCGTTCACACAGGTTCAGATCAAGTCAATCCAGGGTTGAACAGTTAACAAAACATGACAAAAATCGAGTTTTACAGGAATGACGGTGTCTTGTTCGGATTCCGTGAAAGCGGACATACCGGATTTGCTGAAAGCGGAGAAGATGTGCTGTGCGCATCGATCTCTTCGATGACCATGCTGCTGATCAATACCATAGAAGACTGTTTCGGAGCGCATATCGATTACGATATCAACGAAGACGATACGGTCGTCACCTGCAAATCTTCAGGCGCTCTTCCCGAATTTGAGGAAGATGAGAGGATCCGTTTCTCGGTCGCCGGGATGTTTCAGGGGTATTACGAAACGCTTCAGCTGTTGGTAGAGGATAATTACGAGTATCTTGAAGTCAGCATCAAAGACGCGGAATACGACGAGATTTGATTTTTGCATGGGAATGCCGCCAAGGCGGCGATGATTCTGAATGGAGGAATAATCATGGTAAAGTTAAGCTTACAATTCTTTGCACATAAAAAGGGTGTTGGTTCCACGAAGAACGGCCGTGACAGCCGTGCTCAGAGACTGGGTGCCAAAAAGGGTGACGGCCAGATCGTGAAGGCCGGCAACATTCTGGTTCGTCAGAGAGGAACATCAATCCTTCCCGGCAACGGCGTCGGCATCGGTTCCGATGACACGCTGTTTGCTCTGATCGATGGCAAAGTCAAATTCGAAATGGTTAAGCGCGGCAAAAAGCAGGTCAGTGTATACGCTGCCGAGTAATCGCACGAAAACCGGAAATAAGGCTGTTTTCCTTTCTCGAGGGATGACGGCCTTTTTTCTTTTCAAAGAACGCAAACAGCGCGTATCTTCATTGACAGAAACTCTTTGAAAGAGTACAATATATACGAAGAGAAACGGGTCCGGCCCGTTTTTCATTCGAGATGACTGGCGAGGGGGATTTTCACTTTGTCGAAAAAGAAGAAAAAAGTTGAATACAGGATCCCTTTGCTGGATCAATATGTCTTTCCTGACGATTTGAAAGACCTGCCAGAGGAAGCCCTCCCCGTCTTGGCTCAGGAGATCCGGAATTTTCTGATCACACATGTGAGCAAAACGGGTGGACATCTGGCTTCCAATCTGGGTGTCGTCGAATTGACGATTGCCATCCATCGCGTGTTCGATCTGCCGACAGATCATCTGATTTTCGATGTGGGTCACCAGAGCTATGTCCACAAGATCCTGACGGGTCGCAAAGACCGTTTCGATTCTTTGCGGCGCAGCGGCGGCTTGTCCGGTTTCACCCGCAGAGACGAAAGCGTTTATGATTGCTTCGGGGCGGGTCACAGCTCCACGTCTCTGTCAGCCGCGATCGGTTTTGCCGAGGCAGACCATCTGCTAGGCAAACAGGTGAAGACGGTCGCTTTAGTGGGAGACGGCGCTTTTACCGGCGGCATGATCCATGAG
>CADBRS010000153.1 GCA_902797125.1 uncultured Ruminococcus sp. | reverse complement strand
GGACCGTGGCGAACGAGGCTTGCGACGCCGAGCACATCACGGTCAACGGAAGACGGGCCAAAGCTTCTTATGAAGTCAAACCCGGAGACATATTGGAGATCGTATTCGGAAGCAGGATGCTGAAAGTCCGCGTGCTGACGGTCAAAGAAACCATCGGGAAGGCCGAAGCATCCGAACTGTATGAAGTCATTTCATCCGAGTCCACACAGATCCGGAATGAATCAAACTGACTGATTTTGCGGAGAGACTTATGGAACAGAAGCAGTTGACAAACGAAGAGCATCCCAAACGCAGGATACAGCCTAAAACTGTTGCCGTTTGGGTTCTGACTGTGCTTGTTGTCATTATTTCTGCTTCCATCGTTCTTTCCCGGATGATCGAGTATTCGAGGCTGAAGCAATCGATTCAGAAAAAGCAGGACGAGATCACGGCCAGCAGGGAACGGATCGAGGAACTGGAATACTGGCTCGATGCTCCTGTCGATTATGATTACATCATCAAAGTCGCACGTGAAGAGATCGGACTCCATTTTCCTGACGAGGACATTTACTATACGGACGATTCCGATCAGGGTTAAAAGGTATGGACACAAAGCAGAAAATGTCGGGCGTCAAAGTTGTCGCCCAGAATAAAAAAGCCTTTTTCGACTATTTCGTTGAAGACCGTTTTGAAGCAGGCATCGAACTGTCGGGCACGGAAGTCAAAAGCATCCGGGGCGGCTCGGCCAATCTGAAGGATGCTTATTGCAGTGTCAAAAACGGGGAACTGTTGGTTCACGGGCTGCATATCAGCCCCTATGAAAAAGGCAATATCTTTAACCGCAATCCCTTGCGTGACAGACGGCTGCTCATGCACAGAAAAGAAATCATGAAACTGAATGGTCTCATGACTCAAAAAGGGTATGCGCTGATCCCTCTCTCCCTTTATTTTAAAGGGTCTTTGGTCAAAGTGGAGGTCGGACTGTGCAGAGGTAAAAAACAATATGACAAGCGGGATGCGATCGCTAAAAAAGATGCAGACCGGGAAATCGAACAAAGAATGAAAAACAGAGCTAGAAACACTGGAGATGACTGACGATGGGAATTGAAAAAATAGCTAATGAAGATTTCAAATTGCTTTGCAAGGCCTTGTTGACCTTAAAAACCGAAGACGATTGTATCAATTTGCTTGAGGATTTGTGCAGTGTTTCGGAAATCTGCGAAATGTCCAGAAGGATGCGCGCTGCAGAAATGCTGTATCACGATCATCAATATGCGGATATCGTGAAAGCGACAGGACTTTCGACTGCCACGATCAGTCGGGTCAGCCGCTGTCTCCGTTACGGCAGTGACGGTTACCAGAAAGTGCTGGAGACGCTTTTCAAAGACGATGACAAAGCCCACTAACAGCGACAGTTTTTCCGTTTTGGCCCACGTATATGATTCGCTGAACGGCTCTGCAGATTATTCCAAACTGGCAGATGATATAGAGGCTTGCTTTTCCCGTTATCTGGACAAAAAGCCGATGCTCGTTTTGGATCTGGCTTGCGGGACGGGAAAACTGACTTCCGAACTGGCCAGACGCGGATATGATATGATCGGCGCAGATTCAAGCGTGGACATGCTGATGCAGGCCAGAGATCATACGCAGGGTCAGGACGTTTTGCTCCTGCAGCAGGGCATGTGCGATTTCGAACTTTACGGAACGGTTGGCGCTGTCGTGTGTACGTTTGACAGTTTGAACTACCTGATCGAAAACGGCGAATTGGAGCAATGCTTCGCTCTGGTCCACAATTACCTGGATCCGGACGGACTGTTCCTTTTTGATATGAACATGCCTTCCAAATTTCAAAATTATTACGACGGCCGGGATTTCATCCTGGAAAGTGATGACGGGTCCGCTTATTGCGGCTGGCAAAGCACCTTTGATTCCCAAACCAGATTGTGCCAATTCTCTCTGACCATTTTTGAACTCAACGAAGACGGCACTTACAATCGGGCGGAAGAATGTCAATGGGAACGGGCCTACGAAGAGGGCGAGATCGTCCGGGCCCTGACTGAATCAGGTTTCGAATTGCTTGCATCTTCTTCGCAGGGATTCAGCAAAGAAGACAATCCAAAAGCGGGAACAGGGAGAAGATATTTTGCGGCCCGTTGTAAAAAACCGGGCGTCGGATCACCTGCCTGAACGGATTATTTGAGAATCTAATTAATACTGACCAAAAGGAGAATGCGAGGCTATCCTGAAGACCGCCTACGCAGAAGCGCAGAGGTTGGAAGACCCTTGCCATATTTCGATGGACAATCATTCCGAAATCTTAAGAGCCATGTCTGTTGACGGCAGCGTGCGTGCGCATGTTATTAATTCGACTGCGATCGTCAACCAGATGATCTCTTATCATCATACGACTCCCACGGGCAGTGCGGCGTTAGGCCGGTTGCTGTCCGTTGCTTCCGTGATGGGAAGCATGATGGGCGATCCGACGGACACCATGAGCATGATGCTGGACGGAGACGGACCCGCAGGAAAGATCGTGGCTGCCGCCGATTACCTGGGCAACGTGCGCGGATATATCCAGAATCCCTCCGTCGACTTGCCCTTGAAAGCGAACGGAAAGATCGATGTGGGAGGGGCTGTCGGCAAAGGCGTCCTCCGCGTGAACCGGAAAATGAAAGGCGAAGCGCCATATGCCGGGTCGACCGAACTGGTCAGCGGAGAAGTGGCCGAGGACGTGGCCGCCTATTTTGCCCAAAGCGAACAGATCCCTACGCTTTGTGCCATCGGCGTGCTGATCGACGTTACCGGCAATTGCATAGGCGCCGGATGCGTGTTCGTTCAGGGATTGCCTTTTGCAGACGAATCCGTTTTAGCCAAAGTTGAAGCAAACGCAAACGAATTGCGCAACTTGTCATCCATGTTCGCAAAGGGCATGACCAACGAGCAGATCCTTGCCATCGCTCTCAAAGATATTCCTTTTGATATTTTTGACACGCTGAATGTCTCCTACAAGTGCACGTGCAGCAGGAAGAGAATGCTGGAAGCCATCCGAGCCATGGGACAGAAACAGGTGCTGGAACTGCTGGATGAGCAGCAAGCAGAAGGAAAAAAACGGCAATTGGAGATTTCTTGCCGGTTCTGTGACGCATCCTATGTTTTTGACGAGAAAGAATTGACCAAGTAAACAGAAAGGGCCCCGACCGGAGCCCTTTTTCACATATTTTTGAAACGATAGAAACAATCATTCTTTATTATCTGGGTGATCGTTCATTTCAATCGGTCTGGCAGCGCCTTGACTGTCTGCCTTACTCGGCTTGACGTGAGCAAATTTGCCAACGGTCTCGCTCACCGGTTCCACATAGGCAAACGTGTCCTCGTATTTTTTCAGTATATTCTTTAGATCCACCAGCTGACTGCGGTTGATGACGCAAAAGATGACACTTTTTTCCAGATGGCTGTAGGAACCGACGGCGGAATAATGAGTGGCCCCGTGATGGATGAATGACATGATCTCCCGTTCGATCTCTTCCATATGGGTTGTGACGATGACCACGTTATAGGCTGTTTTGGTACCGCTCATGATCCGGTTGCCCACGAAACTGGAGACGAAACAATAAACCAGGCAGAGACAGACAGGTTTCAGATCGTAATAGACGACTCCGTCGATCTCGTCGGCGTAAATGAAGTAGGAGATGCCTGCCACGACTGCATTCAAGGCGAACGTGACCCAGAAAAAATTGAGTCTCGGATTCTTTACAGTGGAGAACTTGGCGATAATGTCGGTTCCGCCGGATGACGCATTCATTTGAAAAATGATACCGTAGACCATTCCCGAGATGATGCCTGCGATGGCGCAGGGGAAAATGGTGTCTGTCCCTTTCGCATCATAGATGAAGCCGCGCATATCGATCTGCTGCAGGATCAAATAGATGACAGAGTAGGATGAGACGTAGACGAATGTGCGGATGGCAAAACGGCGGTTCGTCGTAAAAAACGCAAAGATGCAGAGCGGGACGTTGATCAGCATGGTCATGTAACCGATCGAGAAGTTCAGTTTGTACTGGATCATCGTTGCAAGACCGTTAAACCCTGCCGGTGCAAACTTGTTCGGGACAATGAACAGTTTGTAGTTCAGCGCCACCACGCCTGCTAGTAAAATGATGACGGCATATTGAAAAACGGTTGTTTCCCAGAATGCTTTCTTTTGCTCAAGTTGATTAGTCATAGAGTCTCCAAAAACCGGTCATGATTTCGGCATGCCGGAATTGCGTGACGGGGGCTGCCCGACACCAGCAACATTATACTTCAAAAAATAGTTTTGTCAATGTGAAAAGCCAAAGAAGACTCCACATTGTTGCATCTTATTTTGCCTGAAACGCAACTTATGTCGTTTTTTATACCACTCGCGCAAAAGTACTTGCAAAAACGCGGATAACGAATTAGAATGATGTCAGTCTCAGAGAGGGGGATGACGGAACACGTGAAAAAGAAGATTCGAATCGAAGTCGACCCCGATGGAGAGGAAGAGATCATCATCCGATGTAAACAGATCGACGAAGAAGTCATACGGGTCCAGCGTCTGCTTGACGGGACCCAGGACAGCAAAGTCAATGAGATCTCGCTGAGGCTCGGAGAAACGGAATACATTGTGCCGGTGGCGGATGTGTTGTTCTTTGAGTCCTCGGACAGGCTGTGCACGGCCTATACGGATACTCATATGTTGGATTGTGATCTGAAGCTCTATGAATTGGAGGCGCAGCTGCCGCCCTATTACATGCGGGTCTCCAAATCATGCATTTTGAACTTACGGGCTGTGGAGTCTCTCAAAAAAGATCTGACAGGCGTCTGTGAGATCGGATTCAAAAACAGCAAGAAAAAAATCTATGTCTCGAGAATGTATTACAGAGCATTCCGGGAAAAACTGAACGAATTGAGGTTTTATAGCGATGAAAAAAGATAGAATTTTTTGGGCGATAGTATTTATTCTCGGTGCGATCGGCCTGATTTTCAGAGCCGTCAAGCCTGACCTGGCTATTTTCACTCTTCCGATCTGGAAATGGCTGATCGGCGCGCTGCTCCTGAACTGGCTGATCAACAACGTTGTGTTCGGCGAAACGCTGGCAAGACACTTGGACGTGTTTTTCCCGCTGGCCCTGATGTACATTCTGATCAGACCCGAACTGGCGGAATGGACAAACACACCACTGGACAATATGGTTCAATGGTGGATCGTTCTCCTGATTGCGGCTTTGCTGCATATGGCCAACCATCTGATCCTCGACCTTTTCCGCAAGCCCAAAGGGCTGCACATCATTCACGGAGAAGTGAAAGAGGATCACGAAGATGAAGAACCCCAAGCGCAAAACAACAACAGATTTTCCAGCTCGGCTGTCTATCTGAATGCGACGAAGGAATCCCATTACGTGATGAACCGTTTCGGTCAGCAGGTCGTCTACTTTCAGAATACCGACGTTGAAAATCTTCCGGAGACGATGGAATTGAAAGTCGACAATGCTTTTGGGCAAACGATCATCCATGTTCCTTCCGACTGGGCCGTCAAGAATGACGTCGACAGCGCGATGGGCAACGTGACGGGAAGAATCCGGGACACCGGAAAACGCACGCTACATCTGGTCGGGAAGAACCGTTTCGGGGAATTGCTGATCAATCAGGATTGAAAAACACTCGAAGACGAACCAATCGAATGAAAACAATGAGACCACATCAGAGTTCACACACTTTGATGTGGCTTTTTTGATAGGAAAAACTATCTTTGTATCGTGAAAAATTGTAAATTTGCGAATTGTTCTTGCTTTTCAGATCCGGAAAGGATACAATAGATCCGAGGTGATTGCAGTGCAAAGGAAAAAGAAAAAAACTGTGACAGCGGCAGAGATCGATCGTTACATGTCTGCGGTGGGCAAAATGGTATCCAATCGGGAGATCGCCGGATATTTCGGTGTCAGCGCGAGATGGATCGAAAAAGTGTTCAAAAGAGAATACGGGATGACGGTCCATCAATATGCGATGGAACGGATTCTGGACGCATCCCGACCCTATCTGCTGATGAAACCGGGCATGACACTGAAACAGATCGCAGTCCGATTCGGTTTTTTCGATCCGGCTCATTTCAGCAAGGCTTTTCAAAGCCGGTTCCACTTGTCCCCGAGACAATACCGGGCTCGGCACAAAACGGAAGGGAATATCCGGCTGACATTTGAAAACGCGGATCATCTGAGTTCGGTCTATCGCAGTGAT
>CADBRS010000152.1 GCA_902797125.1 uncultured Ruminococcus sp. | reverse complement strand
GACCGCGCATATCCGCAAAAAGCTGGAAGCGGCGGGGAAAGATGCCCACAGAGGTACCCTCAACGTTATCCCGCTCAAGGACGGGACTTACTACTATAGCGACGAAAACGACGGAAAATGGCGCGTTTTCGAATTCATTTCGAACGCAAGGACCTATATGCTGTGCACATCTCCGGCTCTTTTCGAGTCCGTAGGTCACGCTTTCGGCGAGTTCCAGTATCAGCTCTCGGATTTCGAAGCATCCTCTCTGCACGTCACGATCGAAGATTTCCACAACACGCCGAAAAGATACCGCCGTTTTCTGGAAGCTGTCGAAAAAGACGTATGCGGGAGAGCCAAGGACGTTCAGGATGAGATCGAGTTCGTGAAAGCCAGAGCGGATCGTTATTCCTGTATCGTGGACAAACTGGATGACGGCTCGCTGCCACTCCGGGTGACGCACAACGACACCAAGCTCAACAACGTTATGATAGATGATACGACCGGAGAAGCTATCTGCGTGATCGATCTGGATACGGTCATGCCGGGCTCTTCGCTCTATGATTTCGGCGATGCCATCCGCTTCGGGGCCTCGTCCGCAGATGAAGACGAGAAGGATCTTTCCCGCGTTTTTGTCAAGATGGATCTGTACGAAGCATTCACGAGGGGCTTCCTGTCCGCTCTGAACGGAGCCCTCTCCGACACGGAAGTCCGGATGTTCCCGGATGGTACCTGGATGATGACGGCCGAAGTAGGCATGCGATTCCTGACGGATTATCTGGAAGGCGATACCTATTTCCGTACGGATTATCCGGATCACAACCTGGTGCGGGCCAGAAATCAGTTCAAGCTGGTCAGGGATCTGGAAGATAAAGACGCCGAGATCCGCGCCATGGTCGAGAAATACATTTGAGGAGGCAGGTTTTCATGTCGATTCTAGTCACCGGCGGGACCGGGTTTATCGGTTCCCATACCGTCGTTCAGATGCTCCAGGCAGGGATGGACGTCGTCATCGCGGATAATTTTTCAAACAGCAAACCCTGTGTCCTGGACCGCATCGAGCAGATCACGGGCAAAAGACCAGCGTTCGAACTTTGCGATCTTTGCGACAAAGACGCGCTGGAGCAGGTCTTCAAAAAGCATCCCGGCATCACCGGAAGCATCCATTTCGCCGGGCTGAAAGCCGTGGGCGAGTCTGTCCGCATGCCGGTCGAGTATTACCGCAACAATCTGAACAGCACGATGAATTTGATCACGCTGTCCGAAAAATATAACGCCAAAAGGATCGTTTTCAGTTCTTCGGCGACCGTGTACGGCAAGCCGAAGTCTGTCCCCATCCGGGAGGATTTCGAGCGGTCCTGCACCAATCCCTACGGAGAGACCAAACTGATCATCGAGTATCTTCTTGAAGACGTGGTCCGGGCTGATCCCGAATGGAGCGCGGTCGTGCTGAGATATTTCAATCCGATCGGCGCGCATCCGAGCGGACTCATCGGCGAGGACCCCAAGGGCATCCCGAACAATTTGTTGCCCTACGTGTCCAAAGTGGCCAACGGCAAACTGCCTTACGTTCACGTTTTCGGAAACGATTATGCCACCCATGACGGGACCGGCGTCAGAGACTATATCCACGTCGTGGATCTGGCGGACGCCCATCTCCATGCCGTCCGGTATGCGGAGAGCAGGAAGGGCATCGATTTCATCAATCTGGGTACCGGAACGGGCTATTCCGTCCTGGATATCATCGACGCATACAGCCGGGTCTCGGGCAAGAAGATCCCTTATCAGATCGAAGCAAGACGCCCGGGCGATATCGACGAATGCTACGCCTGCCCGGACAAAGCCCTGAAGGTCCTCGGCTGGAAGGCCAGATTCAACCTGGACGACATGTGCAGGGACAGCGACAACTGGCAGTCCAAAAACCCGGACGGATACCCGGAGAAGTAATGATTCTATGATCGAAAAAACACTTTTTGGGAAAGTTGGCGGACAGGACATCTTCCTGTTCCGGATCAGCGGGAGATCCGGTTACTCGTTTACCGCCATGAATTACGGCGCGACGCTCACCGAGATCCTCTGCCCGGACAGGGAAGGCAAGTCTGTCTGCGTGATCTGCGGCTATGACAAACTGGAGGACTATCAAAAAGCATCCGGTTACCAGGGGGCGACGATCGGCCGGTTTGCCAACCGGATCGGCAATGCCGAATTCGATCTGAATCAAAAGCACTACGCCCTTTACCGCAACGACGGAAACAACCATCTGCACGGCGGAGCGAAAGGCTTCGACAAGCAGGTCTGGTCCTGGGTTCTGTCCGACGGGGACGAACCTTATGTCGAGTTCTCCCGCGTGAGCCCGGACGGGGAAGAAGGGTATCCCGGAGAACTGGAACTGACTGTCCGGATGACGCTCAAAGCGGACCGGATCCTGTCCCTCTCCTATCTGGCGGTCTCGGACAAAGACACCCCTTTCAATTTCACGAATCATGCCTATTTCAATCTGAACGGGCCGGGCTCGGGACCGATCACGTCCCATGAACTGAGTCTCGACGCAGACAGATATCTGCCGGTGAACAGCGAACTGATCCCCACAGGGGAGATCGCTCCCGTATCGGGCACGCCTTTCGATTTCAGAATGGCGAAAACGATCGGGCAGGATATCGACCTGACGGGGACAGGCTACGACCACTGCATGGTTTTTGAAGACAGAGGCCCGGGCGTATTCAGAAGAGCCACGCTGTACAGCCCACAGACGGGGATCGGGCTGCATCTTTCCACCGATCTGCCATCCGTTCAGCTTTATTCAGGCAATATGATGGACGACCCGACGCCTTTCCGGGGCGGTGTTCCGCAGATCCCGCGCGAAGCGGTTTGCCTGGAGACCGAACTGATGCCCGACAGCATGCACCATGAAGGATTCACGGACTGCATCCTGAAAGCGGGATGTACTTTTTCATCGACGACTCAATACGAATTTTTTGTCAGGAAGTGACTTTACATGACTTTGAAATTGAATGAAACCTATCTGGACAAGTTTGTCCGCAGCCATGAGATCGATCAGATGCGGCCGGGCGTGGCAGCCTGCCACGAAACGATCGTCAAAGGGACCGGAGCCGGCTCGGATTTCCTGGGCTGGAGAACATGGCCCGAAGACTATGACAAGGAAGAATTTTCGAGGATCAAGAAGGCCGCCAAAAAGATTCAGGACTCCTGTGACGTGCTGGTCGTGATCGGTATCGGAGGCTCCTATCTGGGCGCCCGTGCCGTGATCGAAGCGATCCGTTCCCCCATGTATAACGAACTCAGATCCGGGACTCCCGCGATCGTTTATGCGGGCAACTGCATCTCGGGGACCGCGGTCGAGGAGATCCTCTCCTATATCGAAGGCAAAGACGTTTGTCTCAACGTCATCTCCAAATCCGGAACAACGACCGAACCGGCCGTCGCTTTCCGCATCTTCCGGACATGGATGACAGAGAAGTACGGGGAAGCCGAAGCCCGGAAAAGGATCTTCGTCACCACGGACAAATCCCGCGGTGCGCTCAAGCATTTTTCGGACGAATCGGGCTATGAGACCTTTGTCGTTCCGGACAACGTGGGAGGCCGTTTCTCCGTGTTGACCGCTGTCGGACTTTTGCCGATCGCCGTGGCGGGGATCGACATCGACGCTTTGATGAGCGGAGCCCGGGACGCCATGCGCGACTATGCGACGCCGGATCTTTCCCGCAACGACGCCTACCGGTATGCCGTGATCCGCAACATTCTGAACCGGAAGGGAAAAGACACCGAGATCATGGTCAGCTACGAACCCAGGACCGCCATGTTCAACGAATGGTGGAAGCAACTGTACGGCGAGAGCGAAGGTAAAGACGGAAAAGGCATTTTCCCGGCCAGCGTCATCTTCTCGACCGATCTGCATTCCATGGGCCAGTTCATCCAGGACGG
>CADBRS010000151.1 GCA_902797125.1 uncultured Ruminococcus sp. | reverse complement strand
TCCCCGTCAAAGACAGGATCGCCGTGTTCGATATGGACGGCACGCTGATCTGCGAGACGTTTTTCACTTATTTCGACACCATGATGTTCATCGAATACTGCCTGGTCCATCACCCCGAAAGAGTCTCTGAAGAACTAAAAGAAATCGCCTCTTCCCTGCGGCCCGGTTACAAGGCAGACGAGACGCTCGCCCGGAACTTTGCCAAGGCGTATGCCGGCATGACGATACAGGAATTCTCCGATTACGTCGTTTCGTTCGGACAGAAAAAGACGCAGAGCTTCAACAATATGCGCTATTTCGACAATATCTATCTGCCTATGGTGGAAGTGGTCCGTTATCTTTATGACAACGGTTTCACGATCTACGTGATCAGTGGGACCGAGAGGACGACTTCCCGCGCGATCATCGCCAATTCCCCGATCAAAGACTACGTCACGCCCAATCACGTGATCGGGACAGACTTCGAAGTCAAGCAGAAGGGACACGAGAACGAACCGTCCAATATGAATTTCAAATATGAGAACGGAGACGAACTGGTCCTGACGGGCGGACTCATCCAGAAAAATCTGAATGCCAACAAATCCATCTACATCGAGCGGGAGATCGGTCAGCGTCCCGTGCTCGCCTTCGGAAACAGCGGAAGCGACACCAGCATGCTGAACTACGCGCTCGACGAAAGGAATCCGTACCCGTCCCAGGCCTATATGGTCGTGGGAGATGACACCGTTCGTGAGTGGGGACCTCAGAATTGGGATGAAAAATCTGCAGAATACAGAGCCGTAGGTTATATCCCGATCTCGATGAAAAACGATTTTGCAAAGATCTATCCCGACGAGGTCACCAAAGCAGATCTCCAATATGCCGGTTGAGAACGTAAAAACCGGACTCAAAAAACCACATCATCGGAAGAACCGTTGATGTGGTTTTTCTTATCATTTACGAAATAAAGGACACCTGCGCCGGGGCAAGTGTCCTTTTTTCTAGCATTGCAATCGATTTTCAATCTCTTTCTTGATTTTTTCAAAGGCGATGTCAAAATCATCGAGTTCTGCCGTAAAACCGGCTGCTCGGGCATGCCCGCCTCCTCCGAATTCTGCGCAGATCAACGAAACGTCCACCGTATCCGTGGAGCGCATGGAAACTCTGTAGCGAGATCCCTCCTCCTCCCGGACGACCATGGCGACTTTGACGGAATCAACGGCCCGGATCACGTCGATCATCGTTCCAAGGTCCTCGTCTGTCAGACCCAGCTCGCGTTTTCTGGACAGGCTGAGTCTCGAGACGGCAAACTTGCCGCCACAATAATATTCGATCGCATTTGCCGCTTCGACTTCGGCGGTCATCTGGGCCCTGGTCTTGCATTCGAATATCTTACGGCAGATCTCATCGTGTCCGATCGGATAGCGCAACAGTTCCGCACCGCGGACCATGGTCTGCGGAGTCGTATTGGAAAAGCGGAATCCGCCTGTGTCTCCGGCCAAGCCCGCATACAGGGCTTTGGCTGCGATCAGCGGGATGGATCTCAATTTACCTTCCTTGACCCACAGATCGAAAACGTCGAAAAGGATCTCGGCAGTTGCCGCAGCGCCCGCATCCACGTATCCGTCCGAAAACCGTTCGCCCCTGCCGTGGTGATCGATCATCAAGTCGACCGATCTGCCCGCTTTGCAGAGACCCTCCCAGACTGAACCCAGCTGGGACGTCGAAGCCACGTCTACGGAAATGATCCGCTCGGGGATTTCCTTCCCCTCCATCTCTTCCCATATCACAGCGGGAATTTTTGAACCTTCATTGAGAAACAGCAGCCTTTTGGGGATCGGATCTTCTCCGCAGAGGCGGACCTGCATACCCAGTTCGGACAGCACTTGACCCAATGCGACAGCACTCCCGATACAATCCGGATCCGGCTTTCTGTGAAACAAAATAAGCGTCGGCTTCTTTTCTTCCAAATACGATTTGAGTTGGTTCAAAGAAAGATCACGATATGCTGCCATTACTGCTCTTCTTCCTGCTCAGGCGTCTCTTCATCCGAGATATGAAGTCCGTTCAAAACGGATGCGATATGAGCCCCGTATTCTCCGGAATGATCCGGAACGAAGGTCAGTTCGGGTGTGATCCGCAGATTGAGCTGCTGGGCGAGTTCGTGGCGAACGAAGCCCTTGGCCTTTTCCAGACCCTGACGGACTTCCTTTTCGTCTCCGTTCAGCACGCTGTAGTAGACCTTGGCATATTTCAGGTCCGGTGTCACGTCGACGTCCGTCACGCTGACAAAGGCCCTGTTCACGCGGGGATCCTTGATTTTTCGAAAT
>CADBRS010000150.1 GCA_902797125.1 uncultured Ruminococcus sp. | reverse complement strand
CTCGGGCACATATATGCAGGTCCTTCCCCGCTTCGTGTCCGTCGATCCGGACGGGACAGAGCATGAGTTTTTGAGCGAATACATGCCGGAACTCAGTCAGGCGCTGTCGCTCGTTTTCCTGAAAGGCTACCAATGGCCCTTCGATTCCAGACGTGCTCAGACCGGGTCCTCGATCGTGGATCTGCTCGTATACAGAGAATGCAAACTGCGCGGTCGGCGCGTCTTTCTGGACTTCACGAAGAATCCGAACGGGCTCAAAGACATCCCCTATGACGTTTTGTCTCCGGAAGCCAGAGACTATCTGGAACGGGCGAACGCCTGCTTCGGACGCCCGATCGAACGGCTTCGCCATATGAATGAACCGGCATACCAACTCTATTTGTCTCTGGGCACGGATCTGGAAAAAGACTATCTGGAGATCGCTCTGTGCGCTCAGCACAACAACGGCGGTCTGGACGTGGATATGTGGTGGCGGACACCCGTCCCGCATCTTTTGGCCTGCGGCGAATGTGCAGGAACTCACGGGGTATACAGACCCGGCGGTTCGGCTCTGAATGCCGGTCAGGTCGGCTCCACCAGAGCCGCGATCTATCTGTCCTCGATCCCCGAAAGACCAACACTGACGGAATCCGAAAAACAGCCCGGCTACGAGGCGCTCGAAAGAGTTTATCAAACGATTTGTGCGCTGTCTGTCGCCAAAGCCGACAAGGACAATACGAGTTCACTGCTCCGCTCTTTCCGCTCGGATATGAGCGCCGTAGCGGGAGCGATCCGCGAGTCATCCGGCATCGAGCGCGGCATCCAGACCAGACAGGCCTTTCTTCAAATATTTGAAGTTTCCGTCAAGGCGCACGGCACACCCGGGCTGATCCGGGCCTTCCGGCTGCGGAACACCCTGACCGAACAGCTGATGTACCTCACCGCCATGAAAGACTATATTTCATCCGGAGCCGGTTCCAGGGGCTCTGCCATCTACACGGATGAAAACGGGAAAGCCGCTCCGGGCTTTGAGGATATGTTCAAGTACAGAGAAGACGGCGGAGCCCATCTCTCCGAGATCCTTTTGACGGATTGGAACGGCGGATATCCGGTCAGCCGAATCCGAAACGTCCGTCCCCTTCCCGAAGGCGGAGGCTTTTTCGAAAACGTTTGGAAGAGATACCGTCAGGACGGTTTTGTCGGATGGACGGAAGAAAGCGAGGCAAAAAAATGAGCCACTCAGGATTAGTATCGATCTCTTTTCGCAAAAACACGCCCGAGGAACTGATATCAGCGTGTTCGAAGGCAAGTCTTGACTGGATCGAATGGGGTTCAGACGTCCATTGCCCTCAGACCGACATACAAAAAGTCAAAGAAGTCGCCTCTCTTTGCAAAAAAGAGGGCATCCTGACCCGCTCCTACGGTTCCTATTTCAGACTGGGACAGGGCGGTCCGGAGACCTTCAAGCCCTACCTTGAAGCCGCACATGCCCTCGGATCGGACATCATCCGCATCTGGGCCGGCACCAAAGCGTCCCGTTCCACGACTCCGGACGAGAGACATGTCCTTGCCGAAGAGGCCAGACAGCTTTGCGAAATGGCCTCAACTGCCAATATTTCGATCGGGATGGAATGCCACAGCGACACCTTGACGGATGAATATCACAGTGCCGCATCGTTCATCGAAGAAGTCGGCCATCCGGCTCTCCGGATGTATTGGCAACCGTCTCAGTTCCATGTCGAAACCTATAATCTGGATGCGGCCAAAACTTTGGCGCCCCTGACTGAGGTCGTCCACGTCTTTCACTGGGCCATGAACGCAAGGCTGCCTCTGGAACAGGGCACGCCGATCTGGACAGAATATCTGAAACTGCTCCGGGGCAACGGTGCCCCGAAAGCCTATCTGCTCGAGTTCATGCATGATGACAGACTGGAGACGTTGGCATCTGCCGCCAAAACGCTTCAGGGATGGCTGAAACGATAAGAACTTAAAAAAATCCTGCCGGTTTTTCGATCCGACAGGATTTTTGCATCTTCAAATTGTTTACTCGGCAGGCGTTGTCTCCGAGTTTTTCCGCCTGGCGGTCTTTCCGGCAGGCTTTTCGGTAATGTCTCCGGCTTTGGTCAGTGCCCACTTGGTCATCATCGGGCCGACGATCTCGTAAACAAGAACCGCGAACAACACCACGAACCGAACCGTTGAGGCGATCTCCGTCCCCGCAAAGGACGCATCCGTAGTCACCGAGTTCACCATGCCCAGCGCAACGCCGGCCTGAGGCAAGAGTGTGATGCCCAGATATTTGACGATCATCGGATCGCATTTGGCTGCACGGGCGCTTCCCTGCGCGCCGAAATACTTGCCTGCGGAACGGGCCAGAATATAGGTGAATCCGATCAATATGAACACAGGCTGAGTGAAGACGCTCAGGTCGAGTTCGGAACCAGAAATGACGAAAAACAGAATAAACAGGGGTTTCGTCCATCTCTCCGTCCGCTCCATCATCTCTTCGGAATATTCGCAGATATTGCAGAACACGGAACCCAGCATCATGCAGGTCAGCAGCGGCGAGAAAGAGATCCTGACCGGACCAATATAGAAACTGAGTTTGGACAGAGCCACCGTCAGAAAGACGAACATGATCATCAATGACAGACGGTTGCTCCGGGAATGAAACAACTTTTCCAGCCACGTCAAAGCCAGCCCGAGCAGGAATCCAAGCGTCAGGGACAGCACGATTTCCAAAATCGGCTGTACAACGACGGAGATCACGTCGATCTGTCCGCCTTCCATGGCCTTGGAGATACCGAACGAAACGGCGAAGACCACCAGTCCGACCGCGTCATCCAGAGCGACGATCGGCAAAAGGATATCGGTCAAAGGGCCTTTGGCCTTGTACTGACGCACGACCATCAAGGTCGCTGCAGGGGCAGTTGCAGCTGCAATGGCACCCAGGATCAGACAAGCCGCCAGAGGCAATACATCGTTTCCTGTCGTGGCCAGCAGGATAAAATGCAGCCCGATCAGAACAGCATCTACGACCAATGTCGCGACAACAGCCTGAACGATACCGACGATCGTTGCCTGCTTTCCGGTCTCTTTCAATGATTTCAATCTGAATTCGTTCCCGATGTCAAAAGCGATAAAGCCGAGAGCTACATCGGAAATGACGGCGAATGCCCCTACCGGCGCAATCGTTTCATTGAACCCGAACACATATCCGCCCACATTGAGTCGGCCCAGGCAGAAGCCTCCGACCAGAACGCCTGCGATCAGGTAGGCTGTGACATCCGGCAGCTTCAGCATTTTCAGAAGTCGCGTCATCATGAGACCGACAAAAAGACAGACCGCGACGGACAAAAGGATTTGTATGGCCGCCATACGAAACCTCCACAAACGGAACACCAAAAATAATGGGGTGGAAGACTCCACCCCGGGAAAGCGCGGCATAAGGGACTCGAACCCCCGACCTACTGGTTCGTAGCCAGGCACTCTATCCAACTGAGCTAATGCCGCACACGTTCCGAGGCTTTATTATACCCGTTTTAAAATATTTGTCAAGTAGTTTCCGCTTTTTTTCATCATTTTTCATCAGGAGTGAACATCGAATCCCTTTTTTGAGACACTTGATTTTTTTCGCCTGTAATTATTGAATTCAATACTATGCTGTGATACAATTATTTCAATCTTTTTTGATATGGAGGCCCTATGTATCCCAGTAATGTCAGAGATCCGAAAATGGTTCGGATCACAACAGAAAAACTCGCTTCTGCATTTATCGAAGAGAACGTTGCGTATTTGCGCAAAGAAATCGGCAACGAAAAAGTCCTTTTAGCTCTTTCAGGCGGTGTTGACTCCTCCGTAGTCGCTGCCCTTCTGATCAAGGCCATCGGCAAACAGCTGACCTGCATCCATGTCAATCATGGACTCATGAGAAAAGGCGAGAGCGAACAGGTCATCGACGTGTTCCAGCGTCAGTTGGGCGCCAATCTGATCTATGTGGATGCCACAGACCGGTTTTTGGACAAACTGGCCGGAGTTGCAGACCCTGAAAAGAAGCGCAAGATCATCGGCGCAGAGTTTATCCGCGTTTTTGACGAGGAAGCCTCCAAACTGTCCGGAATCAAATATCTGGGACAAGGTACGATCTACCCCGACATCCTGGAAAGCGACGACGGCATCAAATCCCACCATAACGTCGGCGGATTGCCTGAAGATGTGAAGTTTGAACTGGTCGAGCCCGTCAAACTGCTCTTCAAAGATGAAGTCCGCGTGGTCGGAAAAGCATTGGGCCTTCCTGATGAGATGGTCTACCGTCAGCCGTTCCCGGGACCCGGTCTGGGTGTTCGCTGCGTAGGCGCCATCACACGTGACAGACTGAATGCTCTCCGCGAAGCAGACGCCATTCTCAGAGAAGAGTTTGCAAACGCAGGTCTGGACAAAAAAGTCTGGCAGTATTTCGTGATCGTCCCCGATTTCAAGACGACCGGCATCTCGAACGGAAAACGGACTTTCGATTGGCCTGCTGTCATCCGTGCCGTCAATACCAAAGACGCGATGTCTGCTACCGTTGAAGAACTGGATTGGGAATTCATGAAAAAGGTCACGTTCCGCATCACTCACGAAGTTCCGGGCATCAACCGTGTTCTGTATGACCTGACTCCGAAGCCTAATGCCACCATTGAGTGGGAATAATCGCTGTTAGTCCATTCTCGTCAATATATTCATAGAGAGAAAAGCCCTCTCGAATGAACGCTCAATTCATTCGGGAGGGTGATCTTTATGCTTTCTTTTTGTTCCCAAGATGTTAGCTAATCGCCGATAACAATTCAATCTGTAACAATATCTATCGAATCAAAGAAAATCGTTATACTATTCGCCTTTCTATTTTTTGAACCATAGATAATAACCAGTTTCCACTTTTTGCCATATGTCAACACATCATTAATCCACCATGCCCCACATAAACTGTCCAAACTAATTTCATCTTCAACTTTGCAGTTGTAAAAAACTATTTGTCGAATATGTTGTTCGAACATGGATTGTGAAGAATCGATACTCAAAATTAATTCATTTCGTATAGGCTTCTTCAATGTGTAATCATATGGAAAATCATGGAAAACAGCTTTTTCTATTATTGCATCGTGGAGTCCCTTCTCCCAATACCAACCTGAATTAGTAACGTATTTACACATATACCCACACCCTCATTGATAATTGGAACTAACATGAAGATGTTCCAACATTAGTCTATAACAATTCATAGCACAATCCGTTTGATAATAATGCTTATTCAATCGTGCCTACGGCATTAGCGATGGCGTTTTCCACGAAATTGTTGAGCGACGTCTGATTCCGCAAGGCAGCAATCACAGCTGCCTTATGCAACTCAGGGGGGATGCGCACATTGAAGCTTCCTTTGTATGCTTTTTCAGGCTCGGTCCCCTGCTCTTCACACAAAGCAAGATAATCGTCGACAGCACAATGAAAATCTTCTACAAGATCATGCGCACTTTTACCTTCATAAGAAATCAGCGCACGGATACCCAACACTTTGCCGAACAAAAGCGAATCTTCTTCCGAAAACTCTACACTCCCAACATAACCCTTGTATTCCATCGTATTGTTCATAACAACCCCTCCTGTTCCAAAATATCAATTAACTGGTTAATCTGATAAGCCAACAATTCCTTTCGTGGATGCGGTTTGTGAAGCATAATTGGCGGGTGTTTTTCAGAGACAAACATCACACGGGAGCCACTGGTCTTTCCTTTGTTGGAACGCGTGTAGCCAAAGAATCCTAAAAGCGTTTCCGCATCAGCAAATGTGAAATCTTTCGGCTTCGATTTCAAATATTGAATCAGTTTGTCTTTTTGGCCCATATACCCCACCTCCGATCTTAAGGTAGTATATCACATCTTGAACAGTTTTGCAACTATTTTTAGTTATATCCAGATAAAAACTCCGAAAAGCGAAAGAAAGCACTTTTCAACCAACAGGCGACCCAACTGGAAAACTGGGTTATTGTTTTTTTCAGTATCGGGGTCTATAATGAGACTGAACGAAAAACAAATGCGTCCTAAGGAGGTATGAATAATGGAACTTGGAAAAAAAATTAAGCAGCTACGGTTCAAAGCCGGTCTGACTCAGGAACAATTGGCAGAGAAACTCGGAATCGGCGCTCAATCAGTTTCCAAATGGGAAAACTCCGTCGCTATGCCCGACATCACAACACTGCCTTTGATCGCGGAGATCTTCGGCGTCACGATCGACGATCTTTTCGATCTGACCCAGGAACAGAGACTTAACCGGATCGAAAACCGTATGGACGTGGAGGAAGAATTGCCGCAGGACGTCTTTTGGGAATACGAGGAATTTCTGAAAACACAGCTTTCAAATGAACAGAACAAAAAGCGCGCCACAGATCTGATCGCTTATCTCTATTGGCACAGAATGTACTCCTACGCTCAGAAGGTGCGCCATTGGGCCAAGGACGCGATTCGCATGGCTCCTGAGGAAAAAAGTTGTCAATGGATGCTCAACATGGCAGAAGGACACACCTGCTGGGATTGGAACATGGCCAATCACACGAGAGCTATCGATTTTTACCGCGAACTGGTCGACCAAGATCCGAACTCCTGGTCTCCCTATCTGTATCTGATGGACAATCTGCTCGCAGATCATCGGGCGGATGAAGCCGAGGAGTATCTAAAGCGTTTCAGCGCATTGAATCAGAGAAAACCCTTTCTCAATGAGGTTTACAAGGCACACATCGCATTGGCCAGATTCGACGCACCAACCGCGGACAGCATCATCGAAAACATGCTGTCTTCCAATGCAGAAGACAGCGGGGTCCTGTTCGAAGCAGCGCAATATTTTGCCAAAAAGTGCGATTGGGACAAGGCACTCGATTGCTACGAACGGTCCTTTGAATGTGATCCCGCCCGGCCTCGCTTTCAGGATGCACTCATGGGCATATCGGACATCTGGGCGATCCGCGGCAACTACAAAAAAGCTGCGGAGGCATACGACAGGATCGTGGACCTCCTCGAAAACGAGTGGGGGTTGACCGAAGAAGTGGAGCTCAAACATGCAAAAGACATCCGCGCCAGTTTACTGGCCAAAGTATAATCGGCCTTTCCGGGAGGCGTCGGCAATGATGGTTGCCGGCGCCTTTTTCATCTGCCGGGAATCTGGTTTACGGACGTTTTTTGCATAATTGTGGCACAGTCTCCCCTGATGATGTATAATAAAACTAGAAAAAATCGCAAAGAAGACGTCTTGTCGCATCGGTCTTTGCCGGATCAGGAATAGAACTATGTCGAAATGTAAAATCAAAATCCTTTCCATACTCGTCACGGTCCTTCTGCTGGCCGTCTCCGTCCCGCTCATCTCCAGGGCGGAGTCGGATATCCAGATGATCAGAGTTCCCTTTTTTGCTCCCGGTATGTGGGAGATGGAATGGGATTTTCCCTATTCAGACAGTTTTTTCCTTGAATCCTCGATTACGTTTTCCCGCGACATAGCCAAAGCATCGATGGGACTGACCGCCTCCGCTTTTCGGAAGAGCGGAGCCTCTACGGTACCCAATCAATATGAGACCTATCTGAGTGGGGCGGGTTTCAAGGATCTGAAGGCGTTCGGATATGATCAGCCCACCACGCCGCATACGCTGTCAGGTGTCATCGGTTCCAAAACGATCCAGGATTTCACGCTGATCGCTGTTTCCCCCTGCGGTCAGGGATATGAGAAAGAGTGGGGCGGAAATCTGAACGTGGGGGACGGAGAACGTCACGCAGGCTTCAGCGAAGGAGCCGAGATCCTGAAAAATGAGATCTATGCCTATATCGATGATCATCATCTGACTGGCAAGATCAAACTCTGGATCTCCAGTTTCTCCCGCGGTTCGGCTGTCTCCAATCTGGCCGCTGCCGATCTGATCGCAAGCGGCCGATTCGAAGATGTGTTCGCATATCTTTTCGGAGTCCCGAGAACGACAAAAAAAGATGTCAATTATGCCAATATCATCAACATCTGCGGTGCTTATGACCCGGTCACCCAGGTCCCGCTCGAGAGCTGGGACTATCGTCGGAACGGCTGGGATCTATACCTGCCCTCTGCGGCGACAGATCCGAACTATACTGAAAAAAGAGCCCGGGCCAGTCTGACCTGTGAAGCGATCGCAAATGATGTGCTGCGCTATGACCCGAAAATGGATTATCAGCTGCACCTGATCCTCGAGTTCGTCGGTGAAATGTTTCCTGACAGTCAATCCTACAAAGAGTTGTTGCAGGACAAGATCATGGGGATATGGACCGAAGAAAAAACAGATCAGATCTTTCAAATCTTGAGTTCCGTCTTCTCTTCTCTGGATGACCTGAACCGGCGTCAGGAATATTCCCGCGAAGTTTTCCTCGACTACCTGCTTTATATGCTCACTTCTACGGCTCAGACGACAAAAGATGCGACCTATCGGGAGGACGGATGGAATCCCGATCAAAGCCTGCCTGCCAATCTGTTCCGTGAACATTCTTTTTACGGCTACATGTCATGGATCTTCTCCGATCTGACTGACGAACAGCTTTTCGACATGGGTTTTTCGACGCAGAGACTGTCCGTTTTCGGAGATGTGGATGTCGAGATCTGGCAGGGTGATACTTTCCTCAGCGGCATGGATCACAATGGTCTCCCGATCACCAAATCTGGTGCAACGAATGAAAACGTCACGCTGTTCGCAGAACGCAGCGGCAGCGCCACAACGGTCTTTCTCCCGTTCAAGAGCAATTATCAGGTCCGGCTCATCTGCGATCAGCCATCGTCTTTCAGTTACCGCGTGGACGGCTGCTATATTCCATCGACTTACGGAACGTCGGACGGCTATCATTTCGTGACCGTCACCGGCGGGACTTATGAGCTGGCCTTTACCCGGCTCGTTCAGGACCCGAGCCCGTTGACTGCTCTGAAAGGGCAGATCCTGAATGACTCGGTCCGCGATCACGAGTATTCAACGGTTCTGGCCATGCAATTGCAGCTGGAATCCGGTTCAAACCTTATCCGGACTAGTTCGGCTTTGGTGTTTATGTCCGTTCTTCTGGTGCTCTTGCTGGTTTGCCTGGCCATTGCGATCGTGCATGCCGTACAAAAGAAAAAACACGGGCCTTTTTCCCCGTGGTATGT
>CADBRS010000149.1 GCA_902797125.1 uncultured Ruminococcus sp. | reverse complement strand
GCTTCCTCGACCAGGGCATAGGTCTCTTTGCTCCGCTGGTAGCGGGCGTTGTAGTAGCCCATTTTTTCATAGGTCAGGTTGCTGGAAAAGATCAGGCAGAGGCAGACCGAGCCGACCAAAAAGAATTTCTTCATTTCGGGTTTGAGCTTGACCAATGCCAGGATCGAGCAGACCAGGATCAGAGCCCCCACGCCGTATGAATATTGATAGTCGATATCGTATTGGTATTGCCAGCTCTGCATCAAGTTGATGAGCAGCATGGGCGTGATCAGGATCAGATTCAGCGCGTCTCCGAAGAAGGGAAGCAGCATCACGCAGACCAGTGTCCAGATCACGAAAGCGACCTTGTCCGCCGTGAAAAGAGACGAGACGAAGTTGGAAAAATCAAGCGCCACATTCTTGGCCACCGCACCGAAACCGGATTCGCCGGGCAGGAGGTAATCTCCAAGCCGGCTCATCATGATCTCGCCTCCGAATACCCGGATGAGATTCGTGGCAAGGATAAAGTAGCCGAGTGCCATCGCGAACAATCCGGCACCGATGATTTTCTGCTTACGGGTCGGACGGGTCAGGATCATCCACAGCGCGACCGCAAAGACGTACATGGCCGCGTCTTCCTTGACGGACAATGTGAGAAGAGCAAAGACCAGCGTCGGGATGGTCTTGTCCGAGATGATGAAATAGATCATCCAGAGGATCATGACCGTCAGGAACTTGTTCTCGTGGAAATCATAGAAACAGGCATTGGCCAGCGCAGGGTAGGCAAAATAGATGACCGCGCCCGCGGTGCAGACCAGCGGGGACTGGTTCAGCTTGCGCAGGACCCCTACGACCGGGAAGATGCCGGCCCCTACGACCGCAGCCTGGATCCAGAACAGATAGTAGGGGGTATGGAAGATCAGATAGCCGGGCAATGCCAGATAGAAGATCGGGCTGAAATGGACTGCGAAATGAGTCAGTTCGGTGCTCCGCTCGAGGGTAGTCAGCGGCAAACCCGTCGTGCGCATGTATTCGAACATCTGCGCAAAGATACCGAAGTCGAAAGTGAAATTAGAAAAAGTCGAATATTTGCGGGATGTCATGACCGCCACGGAGACGGTGAAGATGACGAACAAAGCCGCCGTGATCCCCCAAAGGATGCGCGGGTCTTTGAATTTTTCATTGATCAGATCCAGCCGGAGCCTGTCTTTGGCTGTCGTCCATTTCAGGATGAGCAGCATGATCAGGGCGACGCCCAATCCCAGATAGGCAGATTCGTCCGCCCGACCCATCACGAAGCAGGCATAGAGCAAAGAGAGCGCCGTGAGCACGGCCGCGGGAATGGTCTCAAGCCCCGTGAAAGCGTAGGGGAGAAACGTGCCCAGCCCGATCAGGAGAAACAGAAGGACGAAGATCCCGACGGAGACCGCGGAAATGGATTTAGACAGATTCAAAAAATCCGGTGTCGCAGCCAAAGTGTAGATGGCCGCGCCGACAAAGCCCGACGAGGCGCAGGCAATGATCGCGCCCAGACCGGGTTTGTGCCAATGGTCTTTCACTTTTTTCAAAAATTCCATAAAAGTCTCCGGAAAATGCACAAAAGACTGCCGCAAACGTTTGCTCGCGACAGCATATGGAAAAGCTTTTGCTGTATGGATTCTATTATACGCGCGCAGAGGCGCGTTGTCAATGCAAAACCGAAAAAAGCCCGGCTCGCCGGAAAGGGCAAGGACCGGGCTGAAAGCGCGTGAAGACTATGATCCGATCTCGAAGAGAAACTCGCCTTCCTTGCACGTTCCGTTCGTTTCTATGATGACGTATACGGTCGCATTTGCACCGGGTTCGAGCAGACCGGAAACGGTCTCTCCTTCCGTCGTGCGGAACCATTCCACCTTCTCGTCTGCGTAATCGCAGTAGACCGTCACCGAACCTGATTCGACCGTCGCCGCATAGTAAAGGGTCGGCATCGCCTCGGTCGTTTTCATTTTATAAACTTTGAACCCGTCCAGTTCGGAGAACTTGAGGGTGGAGTGATAGGAATTGTGGCTTTCCACGCACATGAGCGCGCGGAAGGACGAATGGTATTTGTCGCAGGAACTCAGCAGGGCCGTGCAGAGGATCAGGCAGAGCAGAGCGAAAACGATGATCTTTTTCACCGGATGACCTCCAATTATCATATGATGCCGATCAGGTCCAGAAGATATCCGATCCCGATGGACATGACGAACATATAGAGCAAGAGCATGAAATTGAATTTGTAGTGTCTGTGTGCACGGAAGAGGACGACCGAACCGATCCCGCATCCCACGAGCAATCCGGACATCATGGCGCCTCCGGAAAGGATCCCTTCGGCATACAGGGTCGAGATCAGGACGGACGCAGCGCAGTTCGGGATGAGACCCACGACGGCAGACAATACGTTTGCAAGGAACGGAACGCCACGGAACCAGTCTTCGAGCCGTTCCATCCCGACGCCTTCGAGCAGCAATCCCAGCGCGAAATTGATGATCAGGATCAGCGCGCCCATGGTCAGGGTGTGTTTGAGCACGGACAAAGCGATCTTTTTGAAGGTGCCTTCCTGACAGTCGTCATGGTCGTGTTCGTGGCTGGGATCGTTGTGGAGCGCCTCGGGCGTTTCCGTTCTGTGCAGCACTTTGAGCAAGAGTTCGAACAGATATCCGCACGCCATGGCGGCGAGGACCTTGATGCCCAGGATCTTAAGGATCGTCAGGGCGTCGAAGCTGTGACCGAGCAGGATGGGCAAAAGCTCGTCGGAGGTGGACATGAAGACGGCACACAATGTGCCTGCCGTGATATAGCCGGACCCGTAAAAGCCTGCCGCGGCGGCTGAAAATCCGCATTGCGGCACGACACCCAGGATGCTCCCGATGGCCGGAGCGAAAGGTCCGGAGCGGTGCAATGCCATGAGTGCCCGCTCGCCCGCCTTGTGTTCGAGGATCTCCATCAGGATATACATGCCCAAAAGGAACGGCAGCAGCTTCAGCGTGTCCAGAAGGGCATCTAAAGCCACGTCTCTAAGCATTTCCCACATGGGCAGACCTCTTTTCGTAGCAGGAGCGGCACAGTCCGAGCAGCAAAGAACGGGACGGATCGATGATGAAACCGTGGTCTTCGCTCAGATGTTCGGCTAAATGCTCGTTCATATCGCAGGACAGATGAAAGATCGCTCCGCACGATTCGCATTGCATGTGGATATGCGCTTCGCAGTGCAGATCTTTGGCATATTGGAAGACATAGCCTTCTTTGGCGCTGTCCGGGTATTTTTTGATCTCGCCCGTGCGGACCAGGTTGGAGCAAAGTCTGTAGACCGTGCTGACGCCAGGTGCGTCCGGACCGAGTTTGTCATGGATCTGTTCAACGGAGAAAGAGCGGTCCGGCTGAGATTTGAGCAAAGCCAGCAAAGATTCTTTTCCGTTCGTTTTGTAAACGCCCATTTGGACACCTTCGTTTCAAAATTGAGAATCGTTCTCATTATAGCAAGCGAGGTGCTCCTTGTCAAGGGAAAAAGGGAAGAAAGGACACAAAAAACCGGCACGAAGCCGGTTTTTGCATGCCTATTTGGTTCTGTGCAGGAAAGGAAGGATGAGGTTGACGATCAGGCCGACAGCGCTGATCCCCAAACCGATCCAGCCTATGACGGGCATTGGAGAGGCACCGAAGTTCCATTCGACGCATCCGATACACAAAAGGACGATCCCTGCGAGATTGAACAGTGCGCGCAAAAGGAGAGCCATGTTTTTGCCTGCGCTGCCTCCGTGAGTATAGTTAGCCATCTCAGAACCCTCCTTCTACGAAAAACCAGACGCCCGCGCCGATCTGTACGGCGAGGGAAAGAAAAGTCGTCAGGGCAAAATGGAATTTGGTGGAGAAGCTGGTCTTGTGCCTGAGCACATACATGCCGAGAAACGCGCCGATGGAGCCGAAGAAGGTCGTCAGGGACAGAAGAACGATTTCCGGAATGCGGCCGTTCTGCTCCTTTTTCGAAAGCTTCTTGTCCACGGCAAAGCATATGAACGTGATCAGACTCATGATGCCTTCCACGATGAGAAACAGTTTGAAAAGTGTCATGATGAGGTCCTTTCTGAAAACTGTTTCTATCTTACACCAGGCGGAAAAATCTGTCAAGAAGTCCTGCCAGACTGCCCCTTCAAAAGTCCTTAAGAAAAAATATAGGCAAAAAGTCTTTTATTTTGCGCACGAATGTGGTATAATACTCCGAATTATGTGGGGACGCAGTCTGTCCAAACAGATTGTTCCCGCCTAAACGAATCAGTAATCACATATCTTGGAGGTATTACCACATGTCCAAAAAGTATTGCTACCTTTTCAGCGAAGGCAATGCAAACATGCGCGAGCTGCTCGGCGGTAAAGGCGCGAATCTTGCAGAGATGACCAATATCGGTCTTCCCGTTCCTCAGGGTTTCACCATCACGACGGAAGCTTGCACACAGTACTATGAAGACGGCAGAAAAATCAATGACTCGATCATGGCTGAAATCATGCAGTACGTTGAAAAGATGGAGCAAATCAACGGTAAGAAATTCGGCGACAAGAAGAATCCTTTGCTGGTTTCCGTCCGTTCCGGCGCCCGCGCTTCCATGCCCGGTATGATGGATACGATCCTGAATCTCGGTCTGAACGACGAAGTCGTTGAAGCCATGATCAAAGGCAACCCGGATCCCAAATTCAAGCGTTTTGTGTACGACTCCTACAGACGTTTCATCCAGATGTTCTCTGATGTCGTCATGGAAGTCGGCAAAAAGTACTTCGAACAGCTCATCGACCAGATGAAAGAGAAGAAGGGCGTGAAGTTCGACGTCGAACTCACCGCAGACGATCTGAAGGAACTGGCTTCCCAGTTCAAGGCTGAATACAAGTCCAAGATCGGTTCTG
>CADBRS010000148.1 GCA_902797125.1 uncultured Ruminococcus sp. | reverse complement strand
TTTTCGAACAATGCGGGATCGTAGGCATAATATGTGTCGCCTGTTTTAACCTTGCTTCCTTTTTCGTGTATGTATGCGATTCGTTCGCCCGGCATGGCGAAATAGCCTTCCGGATCGATCGACGGCAGATCTTCCGTCACTTCCTTCAGGAACCGGGCTCTGTATGCATCGCTCTGGTTGGCGAACCAGCTGATCTCATCATAACCCCAGACCGTGTAATTGTTGTTATCCGGGACACCGATATCCTCTATCTTGTTGCCCCAGTTGTCGATCTCAATCATATAAGGTAAATGGTCGCACGACCAGCCGGAATGCGTGAGACCTCCGAGCGAGCGGCCGTACAGGCTGTCCAGCCGGCCCTTCTGAACCGAGGCAGGCATGGGCGCGTCCGGTTCCGGCTCGTCCGAATGGAATCTTCCGGGCCACATGTGGAAATCGAGCAGCAGTTTTCCGTCTGTTCCGATGATCCCGTGGATGTGGGCGTTCAGAAACACGAAATGCCTGCGGGCATGGACTCTCGCATAGTCCCGGATCATGTTGCAAAGTCTCGTATAGCAGGGATAGCCGTTTGCCTTGTCATGCCTGCCGATCAGGTAGATCTGGCCCATATGGAAAGCTTCGTATCCGATGTCCAGATAGGCACAGGCGCGGGCATAGAAAAACATCTGCGTCTCCAGTTGCGTAATATCCGGCACGCTGCCGCCCTTGTACCAAAAATCCGTAGCGTCTCCGGACGGATTGAGCATCGCAGGATAACTGAAATGGCGGTCCTCATAGGGCAATCCGAAGGCTTCGAAAGTCGATCTCGGGATCTTCAATGTTTCTACGGCAGGCGTGACATGCTCGAAAAGGCAACCCTCCAGAACGATATCCGGATCCTTTGCGTGAAGGCTTTCGATGAAGGCTTTTTGCCCGGGATAGGTATCCCAGTCTGTCTGACACGGGCCCCAGACGCATCCGAAGCGACAAATATATTTCGCTCCGATATCCAGGATGAAGTCCGCCCTGTGTCCGTTCCGCTCGGGCGAGACGGGATCGTCGTATCCGATCGCCATGGTCACGGCACGGGACAGATAGGCCCGGAGCGTCTTTTCGCTCACGAAGCCGTCGAAACTGAAGACGGATGGTTCGGTTCGGGTCATATTCCATTTTCCTCCCTTAGTACAATTCCGGATAGAATCTGTGCAAAATGAGATTTCCGTTCTTTTTGAGCCACCGATGCCGAATATCATATTCGGGATACAGGTGGCGCAATAATTGATAGAAACGGTCCGAATGATTGGCTTCTACGAGATGACAGATCTCGTGAGCCACTACGCTGTCCAGCACCTCGGGAGGCGCCAGCAGAAGCGCCAGATTGAAGCATAGTCCGCCTCGGCTGGTACAGCTGCCCCACCGTCCTTTCATGATCCGGACCGTGATCTTGCTGTATGTCACCCCAAGTTTTGCGGCGAAAAAAGATGCTCTCTGAGAAAATAATCTTGCTGCAGCATGCCGGAGATTCTTGATCTCCTGCTCCGTTAAAGGGGGATTTGAGCGGGATTGATCCCGCATCTGATCCAGTTCCTCTATCTTTTTGAGGATCCAGCCCCGATGCCCGGAAAGGATCTTCAGGATACCGGCTTCCGTGCTACCGTAAGGGGCCGCAACGATCAGTTCCCGTGCGGGACTGATCCGGATGGAGGTGGATCTTCTCGCACTCAGTCTGACCCTGACCGGAATATCCTCAAAGAACAAAGGGTCACGCATATCAACCGAACGGCTTGAATTTATCTTCTTCATCGAGATCCAGCCATGCCACCATGTCGTGCATGTGTCTGAGTCCAGATTCAAATCCTGCCGGGTGATGCGCGTCGCTCCCTGTATAGAATTTGCATCCGCACGCTTTGGCAATGCGGTAGGGTCTGAGCATCCGTTCGCGGTTCGCGCCTTCGTAGCGCTCGGTGGCCACATTCAGTTCCACGCCCAATCCGCGTTCGGAGACCTGTTCGAAAAGGATGCGGAACGTGTCGTCCGAAACCATATCGAGGATCGCAAGATGATTTTCAAACGTTCCGTTTTTCATGCCGCCGGCGACAAGTCCGTCCGTCAGGTGGGCGATCCCCATCTTGCGGAACGGATAATCCATCTGCAAGAAGTTCCAGAACCGCTGAACGTAGCAGTCCGCGCGGCGTTTCAGATCATCGAAGTCGCACGGTGCGATCGTATAATCGTTGAAATGAAGATGATTGATCGGAACGATGATGAACTCCAGCCTGTCCGCATTTTTGCGGTTGAAACCGATCACGCTGAAGCGGTCCATGTCTGCTTCGCATCCAAAATGGAAGCGGGTGTGCTCGCCCTGGGGCAGCGGCAGATTCTGCTCGATCAGATCGAATCCGCTCCAGAACGGCTTGGGTGTGGGAACAGATTTGTCCCAAAAATGGTCTGTCACGACAATATCTTTCATGCCGGCTTTTTCGCCGTAGGCCAGGATCGCATCCACGGTCTGGAGCGGATCATTGGAACAGGGCGACAATTTGGAATGGATATGGTAATCTTGGTCTATGACAAATTTCATGGCCACACCTCCTAGGATAGAAGAGTTTCTGTCCTTATTATACACAAAAAATCTTTCGCGTGCGCACAAAAAAGCGATGACCGGAACCACATGGGGCATTTTGTGCCCTCATGATCCCGTACCATCGCTTTTTGCACCGTCCGCCCGGTGGCCTCCGATCAGCAAATTGCGCTCCCGCTGCATCGCTCCCGGAGCCAGGTTGAATCCCCTGAGCAGACTGTTTTTTCCGAATCTGTCGTGTATGTCGACTGCGGTCCTTTGCAGTGCCCGTTCCCGCTCGATTCGCTCGAAGTCCGTAAAAATATCATAGCCTTCGCAGCCTTGCGCACATACGTCTTCAAAGCTGATGCCAATCTGCCGGATATTACCGTTTGAGGTATCCAACCGGTCGTACAGGGCCTGCGCATGTTCCAATATCAAGGACCCCACCTGCGTGGCAAACGGCATACGGACACTGCCCTTCTGCGGCGATTGCGTGCCGATGGCAAAACCGATATACAGATTGATCTTTTTGGCAATCAGCTGCCTGCGCATCAGCTCTTCGGCGCCGTATACTGCCATTTCGCTGACGATCAGGCGTGCATCTGCGCTGCTGTAGTTCTTGGGCAGGATCTGGGAAAACGAGACGGACTGGCGGGTCGGTCTGTAATTCCGGATATCTTCGATGCGGCAGCTTTCTCTTCCGGACGCATGATCCAGAAGCAGTTCCGCGTCCTTGCCGAACACACGGAACAGCACGTCGACAGGTAAAGAACGGACCCCGTTCATGTCGTATACCCCGTGTCTGGCCAGCCTTGCCGCCGTTCCGGCCGCGATCTGCCAAAAATCCGTAATGGGACGGTGCGAACCCAGTTTTTGCTGAAAAACATTCTCATCCAGATAGGCTACGTGAGAACGGTCATGTTTGGCCAAAAGATCCAGCGCCACTTTGGCCAGAAACAGATTGGTCCCGACGCCGGCGGCCGCGGGGATCAGGAAACGTTCCGAAATCTGGCGGATCAAGCCGGCAGCCAGCGTTTCGGCATCCGTCCGGTAGACGCGCAGATAGTCTGTCAGATCGATGAATGACTCATCGATCGAATAAACGTAAATGTCGTCTTTTGAGAAAAATTTGAGATACATGTCGTAGATGCGCGCCGCATAATGGATATACAGCTGCATGCGCGGGGGCGCGATCCGATACCGGATATGAGCGGGGATATCAGAGAGCCGGCACCTGTTTTTGACGCCCTGCTGCTTCAGATGAGGCGATACGGCCAGGCACAGCGCATTCTTTCCCCGGCTGGGATCCGCCACGACCAGATCCGTCTCAAAAGGATTCAGCCGGCGTTCTGCACATTCCACAGACGCATAAAATGTCTTCATATCGATGCATGCGTAGACCCGGCCTCCCATTCCACAAAACTTCCTTTCCTGTATCTTATTTGTAGATTATTATCCGTCAATATCTCCATTACTTATAATTATACACTTGATTCTTCCAAAGTCAATACAATTTGACCACAATTTTAAAAAAATAATATTTTCTGTTGACCATACAATCAAAAAAATGTATAATATGATTTGTAAGATTCTCGAAAGGAGAGATTCATGGCCACCGAAGTCACTCAAAATCATCAAAATTATAATGCCGCGAGAGAACATGAGAACAATACGTTCGGAGCCAAACTCACCATGGCCCGCAAAGCAGCCGATCTAAAGCAAAGCGAACTTGTCCTTTTGCTGAAAGAATACGGCGTCAACATCTCCGTTCAGGCATACAGCAAATGGGAGACGGGATTCGCCACGCCGAACCCGTATCAGGTATTTGCGCTGATCGCCGCCCTCAACATAAGAGACCCGGTCGCGTTTTTTACCGATCAGAACAGTCAGAATCTGAATCAGGAAGGCAGAAGAAAAATAGCCGAATACACCCGCTTACTGGAGGCAAGCGGCCTCTATAGCGAAAATCAAACGATTCGGACCGTCCGCGTGTTCGACGTGCCCGTTTCCGCAGGGACCGGCATCACGCTGGACGAGAGCCCCTGTGAAGAGATGCAATTGTCTCTGTCTCCATCCGAACTGGCTGCAGATTTTGCCGTCCGGATCTCAGGGGACAGCATGGAGCCCCGTTTCAGCGACGGACAGATCGTATGCATCCGGAAAACGAGCGAGTTAAAACCCGGTCAGGTCGGCATTTTCCTCTATGACGGAAACACATACATCAAGACGCTGGAGCAGTTCAGCAACGGCCGTTACGCACTGATTTCGGACAACCCGAAATATGATCCGATCGTTGTCAACCCCGCCCTGTCCTTCTCGGTTTTGGGACAGGTCATCTCTCAATAGTTAGAAAGGAACACAGAAAATGGCAAGAAATGCTTATCCTCGCCCCGAACTGGTCCGGGATCAATGGCTGAACCTGAACGGTGAATGGGAATTTGAAATGGACACTTCCCTCAGTGCACAGGCACGGGGCGTATTTGAAAAAGAAAAGCTGAACGGCGTCATTCAGCTTCCCTTCTGTCCCGAGAGCAAACTTTCGGGTGTGGAACACAAAGATTTCATCAACGCATGCGTTTATGCCCGCACCATTTCGCTCAAGAAAGAAGCCGATAAACGCATCCTTCTTCATTTTGAAGCCGCCTATCACGACACCACTGTTTTCGTCAACGGCCGGGACGTGGGTTCGCACGCAGGAGGCTACACGCCCTTCACGTTCGATATTACAGACGCCGTCCGGGACGGAGACAACCGCGTGGTCGTATATTGCCGCGGAGACTCCAGAGATCCCAGACAGCCCAGCGGAAAACAGTGTGAAAACTACGCTTCGTTCGGGTGTCTGTATACCCGTTCCACAGGCATCTATGCCACCGTATGGCTGGAAACTGTCCCGACTCAGTACGTCGAAAACGTTCAGATCGAGACCGATCCGGACAATGCTTGCGTCAACTCGATCCTTTCGTTGAAAGGAGCCGGAGTCAAGGAAATCACATTTAAAGTCACATATCAGGGCAAAGCGGTCAGCGAAATCTGCAAAAAGACCAGCGCCCAGCGACTGATCGCAGAACTATCCGTGCCTTCCCCGATTCTCTGGAACCCGGGCGACCCGCATCTCTATGATTTGGAGATCACGTTGAAATCTGCATCCGGTGAAGACCGTGTCCGGACTTATTTCGGCATGCGGAAGATCGAATGGGATCAAAACGGACTCAAGATCAACGGACGCAGGATCTACCAGCGTCTGATCCTCGACCAGGGTTATTTCCCGGACGGGATCTACACGGCTCCGGACGATTCCTGTTTCAAAGCGGATATCGAGCGGACCATGCGGGTCGGTTTCAACGGCGCCAGACTCCACCAACGCGTTTTCGACAGGCTGTACCTATACGAGGCCGACAAAGCCGGTTTCCTGGTCTGGGGCGAATATGCCAACTGGGGTTTCGATTACAGCGCGCCGGATGCGCTCCGCTATTTCCTGCCGGAATGGCGCGAGGCCGTGCAGCGCGATATCAGCCATCCTGCCCTGATCGGCTGGTGTCCGTTCAACGAGACCTGGGATCACGGCGGTTTTTATCCGGACAAGCACAACAGTCTGCTCCGTGAGATCTATCGGACGACCAAGCAGATGGATCCTTCCAGGCCCTGCATCGACACGAGCGGCAACTTCCACGTCGAAACGGATTTCTATGACATCCACGACTACAATCAGAGCGTCGACGTGTTCAAAGAACGTTATACCCCTCTCAAAGGCGATCAGATCTATGAAAACTTCGGACATCGGCAGCATTATGCCGGTCAGCCCTACATGGTTTCCGAATACGGCGGCATCCGCTGGATCCCCGAGTTCGAGCAGACTGACGACCAGACCGTTTGGGGCTACGGCGAATCTCCGAAGACCGTAGAAGAATATCTGGAACGGTTCGAAGGACTGACTCTTGCCCTGTCAAGATCCGAAAAAGTCACCGGCGTCTGCTACACGCAGCTCTATGACGTCGAACTTGAAAGAAACGGCATCTACTGCTATGACAGGACGCCCAAATTCACGGAAGAACAGATGGACAGGATGGCCCGCGCCATGCGCGCCCCCGCAGCCATCGAAAGTGCGGAAGCATGAGAGACTATTTTTTCGGTTACTACTATAAATTCCAATCCGCGACCCGCACGGTGGCCGTCATCGCGGCCAAACATACCGGCGCAACCGGAGCAGGCTCTTCCATCCAGATCATCACAGATAAACAAGCCTGGAATTTCGATTATCCGGTCCAGTCTTTCGTCAAACTCGGGAAGGACCCGAACGCCCAGATCGGAAATTGTATTTTTTCAGAAAAAGGCGTCCGCCTGTCTATCCATGAAAAAGGCTGCGACGTCGAAGGATTCATCCAAATTTTGTCAAACGATCCGATCGCATATGATATCATGGGGCCGTTTGCCTTCGTGCCTTTCATGGAATGCAAACACAGTATCTATTCCATGCAAAGCCGCTTGGACGGAACCCTGACCATCAACGGAGAAATCTTTGATTTCCATGGTGCCAAAGGATATATCGAGGGAGACAGAGGTTATTCTTTCCCGCAAAAATATATCTGGACTCAAAATCTGTTTGATGAAGCTTCCTTGACTTTGGCCGTTGCCAGCATCCCGTTCGGCCCGGCATCCTTTACCGGAGTGATGGGCGTCGTCCTGCTCGGAAACAAGGAATACAGACTCGCCACCTATCTTGGCGCTTACGTGAAAGAGGTCGGGAAAAACCGTGTCGTCGTAGCGCAGGGACCCTATACGCTCGAGGCCCGACTTTTGGACAAAACCGTGATCCCTTTGAAAGCACCTGATCTAGGCAACATGACGAGAATGATCCGGGAAAATACCTCATGCAAAGCCAGATACATTTTCAAAAAGGGCTCGAAAGCGTTGCTGGACGCTGAAAGTCCGAATGCTTCATTCGAATTCGAATACGACTAGTCGAATGAGAAAAACAGTCTTGGAGACTTTCATATTTACATTGCGCACTTTGGATTTTCTGTAGCAAAGCTTTGGATTATCCTGCTGTCAACTTTGGAATATTCTCATGCTATCCTTTCGTCATGAGTAGTTCACCTGTGTCCAACCACCAAACAAAAGGGGCTCAAAGATCTTGAACCAATGTCAAATCTTTGAGCCCCTCTTTTATGAGTTGTGCCTAATTCCATCAAAAGGATTTACCCCTTATTTTTGATAAGGCTCTTCATCTTTGTTGTTTATGGTCAACCGGGTGTAACCTTCCAGGCTACCGCCGACATAGTTGATGGATTTCTTGTTATAACGGAGCGCACCGAGCACCTTCATGCTGCCCGCTTTGCTCTCGATGAGGTAACCGCCGATATTGTCTGCCCCGACGCTCACGACCTTGGCATCCGTGCCGCCCTCATTGGTGATCAGGACATTCGGACCGTATGCGAACGTATTGTAGACCAATTCCCCGCTGCCTTCCGTGATCCGGATATAACGGGTGCTCTCACGGGTGATCGGATCGAAGAGGAGCGTGAAAACGTCACCTTCGGAGATCCAGTTCTTCTTGTATTTGGAGAGACC
>CADBRS010000147.1 GCA_902797125.1 uncultured Ruminococcus sp. | reverse complement strand
TGGAGCGTCACGGACGCCTGGGAGACGAAAGCATAGAAGAATTCTTTGAACAGATCCGTCTCCATCTGACCGATGTACTGGTTTTTGAAATAGGCGTTGAAGACCAGATAGGGGCGGCCGCAGAGGTCCACGACGGCACGGGAGAGAGACTCGTCCATCGGGATGCAAGCGCTGCCGTATCTCCGGACCGGTTTTCCGGATGCCAGAGCGGCTTTGAAAGCCTGACCCAGCACGATGCCCAGGTCTTCCACGGAATGATGCCCGTCCACTTCCAGATCGCCCTTCATGGCAAGCTTGATCTTCATGCCGGAATGGACGCAGATCGCGTTCAGCATGTGATCGAAGAAACCGATCCCGGAACTGCCTTCGAAAAGGCCGGTCTCACCGGGTTCGGGAAGGGTCAGGGAAAGTTTGATGTCCGTTTCTTTGGTTTTTCTTTCAATCGTGGATGTTCTCATGACTTGCGGGCCTCCGATGCTTGGTATTCTTTGAGTGTTTCATAAAGTTTCAGATTGTCTTCCGGGAAAGAGACCGAGATGCGTAAGTGGGTTTCGTTCATGAGCCGGACGGCAATCGAATTTGTTTTCAGATAGTTGAAGATCTTTTCGGCATCCGGTACTTCCAGATAGACGAAATTGGTGCAAGTGGGAAAGACTTTGGCGCAGGGGAGGACGGCGGGGAGTTCCTTTATCATGGACTGGGCCATTTTGGCCAGTTCGGGTCCCCGGTTGATCCGGTCCGCGTTGTCCAGCACGATCTTTCCGAGCAGCTGGGACAGGCTGTTGACGTTATAAGGACTTCTCGCCACGTTCAGGGCGCGGATCAGCGATTCGTGACCGACCGCAAATCCCAGCCGGAGCCCTGCGGCGCCGTAGGCTTTGGAGAGCGTGCGGAGCACGATGAGATTGGGCTCCCGGTCCGCGACGTCCAGGATGGACTGATCCCAGAAATCCATATAGGCTTCGTCGATGATGCAGAGCGCGTCTGTGTTGCGAACGAAATCCAGCACCTCGTCTCTCGGGAAGCCCTGGCCCGTCGGGTTGCAGGGGTTTGAGAGAATGACGGCACGGCACCCGCTGTCCCGGACGAATCCGGACAGTTCGCGAAGACTGTAGCTGTCCTTTTTCTGCAACGTGCAGACCCGGACTTCACAGAGCTGGGCGTAGAAAGCGTACATGGAAAACTCGGGACTGGTCACGGCGATGGCTTCGCCTTTGTCCAGAAGAGAGTTGATGATGACCGAGATCAGTTCGTCCGAACCGTTGCCGGCCACGACGTGAGCAGGGTCCACTCCGTACACACGGGCAAAAGACGCGATCAATTCGCCCGCACCGGGATCCGGATACCGGTCCAGGTTGTTTTCTTTCAGCTGTTCTTCAAATTGCCGGATTACGAAATCGGGCAGGGGATAAGGACTTTCGTTGGCGTCCATGCGGATGGCGTAGGAGCCCTTCACAGGTTCGTAGGGAACCTTGCCCTGCATTTTTCGGGATAGATAATTCTTCATAGTTTTTTGCGGATGAGGACGGCGTTGGCATGGGCGTCCAGCCCTTCGGCACGGGCCATTCTGACCACGTCGTCGGCCTCTTTCAAAAATCCTTCTTTCTGATACTGGATGCAGCTCATCTTCTTGAGGAAGTCCTCAACGGAGAGAGGAGAGGAGAAACGCGCCGTGCCGCTGGTCGGCAGGACGTGGTTGGTCCCGGCATAATAGTCTCCCATCGGTTCGGGCGAATAGGCGCCCATGAAGATGCTGCCTGCGTTTTTGACCATCGGGAGCAGTTTTTCCGGATCCGCGGTCAGAAGTTCCAGATGTTCGGGCGCGATCCGGTTGGCGACGTCCATGCAATCCTCGATGGATGACGCGATGACGACCGCGCTGAAGTTGTTATAGGACTGTGTGGCGATCTCCGCCCGCGGCAACGCTTTGAGCTGGAGTTCGAGTTCGATCCGCACGGCATTTGCATAGCGCTCGTCCGTGGTGATGAGGGTGGCCGAAGCCGCTCTGTCATGTTCGAGCTGGGACAGGAAATCCGCGGCCGCATAAGCTGCGGGAGCCGATCCGTCCGCGACCACGCAGACTTCCGAAGGACCCGCGATCATGTCGATCGCGACCTCTCCGAAGACCTGCCTTTTGGCTTCTGCGACGAACATGTTGCCCGGTCCCACGATCTTGTCCACCGCGGGGACGGTTTCCGTCCCGTAGGCCAGTGCTGCGATCGCCTGTGCGCCGCCGACGGTGAAGATCCTGTTCACGCCCGCGATCCGGGCTGCCGCGACGACGGCGGGATTGACCCCCTCCGCCTTGGGAGGCGTGACGAGGATGATCTCGGAAACGCCTGCGACCTGAGCCGGGATACAGTTCATCAGCACCGTGGAAGGATAAGCGGCCGTTCCTCCGGGAACGTATACGCCGACTCTTTCCAGCGGCCGGACGATCCGGGCCAGAGTCTTGTTTTTTGAATAGAGCGCATAGCCTTTGGCACGCTGTTTTTCATGATATTTCCGGATATTACGTGCCGCATGGATCAGGGCGTCTTTGAGTTCCTTGGAGACCTGTGCGACGGACGCGTCGATCTCTTCCTGCGTCATTTCGAGCGATTTCAGCTCGACGCGGTCGAAGAGAGAGGCATATTTGTAAAGGGCGGCATCTCCGTTTTCCCGGACGTCCTTCAGAACGGCGGATACCTTTTCCGTGATATCTTTAGAGGTCTGCTTGGCCCTGTCCTTGAGCAGGGCGTACAGCCGGTCGACGCTTGCGTCGTCTGTTCTGTATATCTGCATATTGAAACCTTCTTCAATTCAGGATTTGCTTGGAGGGATCTGTCTGGAAAGTCTTTCCACGAAATCCTCCACTGCGTCGTTGCGCATTTTCATCGACGCGTTGTTGACGATGCAGCGGGCGGAGACCGGAGCGACGTCTTCATAGACTTCGAGTCCGTTTTCTCTGAGCGTG
>CADBRS010000146.1 GCA_902797125.1 uncultured Ruminococcus sp. | reverse complement strand
TCAGGCCCGGGCCGTCCCGCAAATGCCCGAACTGGAAAACAAGATCTACATCGCTTTCTATTTCAGCGACGGGGACAACATCCAGTACGATATGCACGCCATGTACGAATACTGGCGCATGAACACCAAGGCAATGGATTATGTGCCGGTCAACTGGACGATCAGCCCATCTCTGGCAGACGTGGCGCCCGGCATGATGAATTACTACTATTCCACGGCTCCGGACAACGTCTGCTTCGTATCAGGTCCCTCCGGGATGGGGTATACGATGCCTGTGAACACGTTCGGCGCGTCTGTGGGAGACAATTTCCCGGATTCCGCAGCATTCAAGGCATACGTGGAACTGACGAATACCTATCTGCAGAGGACCGGACTCAGGGCTGTCACGATCTGGGACAATCTGACGGACGTCCAAAGGGAGATCTACACTTCATCTGCGCCGTATCTTTACGGTCTTACGGTCCAAAACTTCACGAGCAGTTCGCTCAGACTGAAATATACCGGCGTACGGAACAACAAACTGATCCAGCAGATGACCCCCGCCTACTTCGCCAAGAACGCGGAGGGCACGACCCCGCTGAACGACATCATGGGTCACATTAAAGATGCCGTTTCCTATCTGGGATACGACGGTACTTTTCCCGTGTTCGTCTCTGCTCAAGTCAGCGTCTGGGCTTTCCACCTGATGTATGATGTCCGAAACCTTGAAAAGGCTTTGAACGAGTATTACGCTTCATACGGGGAGCATCCGGTCGAATTTGTCCGTGCCGATCACTATTTCAATCTGTACCGCAAAGCGAACGGACTGTCCTATGATCTGAAGCTTGACAATGCATGGCAGATCGCGGCTTCGAGCGGTGCGGACAAGGCCTCTCTCGTGTCCGACGGCAGCTGCGGATCCGATCATATGTGGACCGCTGAAACAAGCGGAGAACAGTCTTTGACGATCGATCTGGGCGGCGATTTCAAGATCTCCGAGATCACGGTCTATCACGCAGGGACTGCTGGATTGGATCCTGCGTTGAACACGAAGGATTTCATAATCGAGATCAGTTCGGACGGAACGGAGTGGCGTCAGATCGGCGAAGTGACGGATAACGACCGGGATTCGTCGACCGTCAGTGTTTCCAATGTCAGGGGCGCTTATTTGAGGATCGTCATCACGGATCCGGGTTCAGACGGAGTGGCGAGGATCTCGGATATCGACGTTCTGGGACTCCCCGGATGATCGAATCGGATACAAAGTCAACACAAAGCGGTTTGAGTCTTTCCCAGACCGCTTTTTTCGCGCAAAATTATATTGACTCACTAAAATATATGTGTTAAAATAACGTGGTTAATTTGAAAAGCGAAAGGAGAACTGACTATGGATGATCGTCCTGCATGGGAACCGTGGTTTCCGTTGAACAGACGGGTGACAAGCAAAGTCAGTTCTTTTTGGACCGTTTTCGCTGTTTACATGGTCGTTGCCGTTTTGCTGATCGTTGTCCTTTGGATCACCGGCCATTCCGTGCCGGTCGTGGCACTCGTCATCGGAGTCCTCTCCATGCCAGTCTTTTTTTATCTGGCTGTGGGCATCATTTTTGCTTTGATCACCCACAAGCAGGCCGTTAAAAGAATGGAAGAGCGGATCCGAATGCGCGAAGAGTACAAAAAGGAAATGGCCGAGCGGAGAAGCGGCAGACCGAACAGCGGGGAACGCTGATTTTCATTTTGTCAAATTTTTAGCAACAAAAACTTTCCAGGAGGAAGGATAGGTATGAGACTTACCCAAGAACAAATCGCGGAAAAAAATGCTGAGCTCAAGCAATATATCGATGCTCACAAGAACGCAGACGGCCCCTTGATGCCGATTTTGCAGAAGGCACAGACCCTTTTCGGTTATCTGTCCTATGAGACGATGGACATCATTTCCAAAGAGATGGACGTCCCGGTCAGTGAAATCTTCGGCATCGCGACTTTCTATGCGCAGTTTTCTCTGCAGCCTGTCGGCGACAACGTCGTCAGCGTATGCACGGGAACGGCCTGCTATGTCAAAGGCGCCGCATCGGTGCTGGATGCAGTGAAGCAGGAACTTGGAATCGGTACCGGAGAGACGACCGAAGACGGACAGTTCACGATCCGTGACACCAGATGTCTGGGTTGCTGCGGTCTTGCTCCTGTCATGATGATCAATGATGACGTATACGGCAAAATGACTCCGGACGCCGTCAAAGGCATCCTTGCTAAATACCGTTCATAATCCCGAGGTAGATCGATGAAAATGACAGATATTGCCAGGCTGTTGGATTGCGACGTTCTCTGTTGCGAAGACCAGCTTGGAGGACATGTTTATTCAGCTTGCGGAAGCGATATGATGAGCGATGTGCTGGCCTACGTCAAGAACCAGGCGGTTCTTTTGACAGGTCTTCTCAACACCCAAGTCATCCGCACCGCCGAGATGATGGACATGGTCTGTGTCGTGTTTGTCAGAAACAAAATGCCTTCCGAGGAAATCCTACGCATCGCCAAAGAGAGCGGAATCGTGGTCATGAGTACGAAATACAGAATGTATGAGGCTTGCGGGATTCTGTATGCGAACGGATTGAATCGGATCGAAGGAGATAACCGTGGGTAACGAAAGTTTGTATTACCGGTTTGACGTGGACGGCGAGAATTTCACATCCGCAGGAGAAGCCAGTGTACAGACAAAACGCATTTTGAGACGCGTCGGTTTTTCTCCCGATATCATCAAGCGGGTCTCCATCGCCATGTATGAAGGAGAGATCAATATGGTCATCCATGCATGCGGAGGAGTCGTTGAACTTTTCATTGAAGAGGACAAGATCAAGATCATTCTGACAGACCACGGACCCGGTATTGAAAATATTGACCTCGCCATGCAGGAGGGCTACTCAACTGCTCCGGACAATATCCGTTCACTCGGATTCGGTGCAGGCATGGGTCTGCCTAACATGAAGCGCTATACCGACAGTATGGAGATTGAAAGCAAGGTCGGCGAGGGAACAAAAATTACCATGACAGTCAACGTGTAAAGGAGGTGTTCGCCAATGGGTTATCAACACTCAGTCACTCTGGACGTTGAAAAATGCAAAGGCTGCACACACTGCCTGAACCGCTGCCCGACGGAAGCTATCCGAATTCGCGACGGGCATGCCGTGATCAATGCCAACCGGTGTATCGACTGCGGTGAATGTATCCGTCTTTGCCCCCACAAGGCCAAAAGGTCTTCGTTCGACAAATTGTCCTCCATGCCAAAGGACAAATATAAAATCGCTTTACCGGCGCCGACGCTTTTCGGCCAGTTTACCAATCTGGACGATCCCGATTATGTCATCGACGGGCTGCTCAATATGGGCTTCGACGATGTGTATGAAGTGGCGCGCGCTGCCGAGCTGGTGACCGAATACACGAGAAGATATCTGAAAAGGGATGATATCCCTCTTCCTGCGATCAGTTCTGCCTGCCCCGTCGTTGTCAGGCTTGTCAGCCTGCGTTTCCCGACGCTGGTGGATAATTTGGTCCCGATTCTCCCTCCGATGGAGATCGCCGGACATCTGGCCAGGGAAAAAGCAAAGAAAGAACATCCGGAACTCAAAGACGAAGATATTTGCACAGTCTTTATTTCTCCATGTCCCGCCAAAGTCAGTTATGCCAAAAACAATCTCTGCGGCGGTAAGAGTTCTGTCGACATGGTCGTTTCGCTGAGCGATGTTTATTTTGAACTGCTCAATGCGATGAAGAAAGCCGAAGCGCCCAAGAATCAATCACAGACCGGCATGGTCGGCCTCAGCTGGCCTTCAAGCGGCGGGGAAGCATCCTCTCTGATGAACGACCACTATCTGGCCGCAGACGGGATCGAAAACGTGATCCGCGTACTGGAAGACATCGAGATCGAAAACCACCCGAATCTCACGTTCGTCGAACTGAATGCCTGTGCGGGAGGATGCGTCGGCGGTGTCATGGCGGTTGAAAATCCGTACATCGCCCGTGTCAGACTGCGTAATATCCGCCGCTATCTTCCGGTCACCCTGAATCATCCGGGTCCTGAAGATCCCGCGGATGATATCCCGGGCCGCTTCGCTCTGGATCTTTCGGATGATGAATACGGTCATGTTTCGCGTTATGACGAAAACCGCAAGGAAGCGATCAAAATGATGCAGGATGTGGAGCGTCTCTTTGCGACGCTGCCCGAACTGGACTGCGGCTCCTGCGGGTCTCCCACTTGCCGGGCATTCGCTGAAGACGTGGTACGAGGCCATGCCAAACTGGAAGACTGCATCTGTGTGATGCGTCAAAAGCTGCAGGAAACTCAGAAGGAGAATCATCATGACGGTTCGTGAACTGGTCGACAGGACCGGGCTGACCGTGCTGGTTCTGCCGGACGGTGATCATGAAGTCTCCGGGGTTTATGCGGGAGATCTTCTGAGCTGGGTCATGGGGAGAGCTAAAGAAAGCCAGGCTTTTGTAACGATCATGACCAACATCAACGTGCTGGCCGTGACCGCATTGCTTGACCTCTCGTGCGTGATCATTTGCGAAGACGCGGAAGTTCCTCCCGAACTGATCCGGTCTGCAGAAGAAAAAGGGATCAACCTTTTGAGGAGCGATGCGCCTGAATATGAAACGTGCGTCAGGCTCAGTTCGGTTTTATGAGTCAGTATTATTACGACCTTCACGTTCATTCCTGTCTCTCGCCTTGTGCCGATGATGACATGACCGTCCACAATATTGCCGGCATGGCTGCTCTGAAAGGACTTCAGATCGTGGCCCTGACCGACCATAACACGTGCGGCAACTGCCGGTCATTCTATGCAGCCTGCAAAAGACAGGGCATCATACCGATCGCAGGCATGGAACTGACGACGGCCGAAGAGATCCATCTGATCTGCCTTTTCGAAGAACTTGAATCTGCTGAGGCTTTTGAAAAAGAATTCAAAGCCTACAGACTACGGGTTCGGAATAGGGTCGAGATCTTCGGACATCAGTACTATGTGGATGAGAACGACGAAGTGTGCGGCGAAGAACCAGATCTGCTGCCGCCTGCGTCTGCGCTTTCTCTGGAAGAGGCCTGCCGCCTGGCCGGATCCTTTCAGGCATTCTGCTATCCTGCGCACGTAGACAGACCTTCGAACGGAATCATCAATATACTGGGCGATTTGCCGGAATCACCTGCCTTCTCTGTGATCGAATATTCGTCACAGGCCGATGTGGCAAAGATGGAAGCGGATCATCCCTCGCTTCGAGGAAAGAAACATGTCACGAACAGTGACGCCCACCATCTGTGGGATATCAGCGAAGCTGAGCATGCCCTCGAACTGGCGGATGAGCCATACAGCAGTTCTTTCGTACGCCGCCAGCTGTTCCGGTATCTGAGGGAGGGCACATCGTGAAGGAATTGTCTTTAAATATTTTGGATCTGGCCCAGAATTCGTTGACTGCGGGTTCTACGTGGGTCATGATCGATTTGGAAGAGACCGAAGACACGCTCCGGATCACCTTGAAGGATAACGGGTGCGGCATGAGCGAGGAGATGGTCAGGAACGTGACCGACCCCTTCTGCACGACCCGCAAAACAAGAAAAGTCGGTCTGGGCATCCCGTTCTTTCAGCTGGCAGCCGAACAGACGGGCGGATCGCTGACATTGAGCAGCATACCGGCTTCCGTATCTCCGGACAGCCACGGGACGGTCATCAGTGGCCTCTTCTACAAAAATCATTTGGATTTCACACCGTTGGGAGACGTGGTCTCGACCCTTTGCACCCTGATCCAGGGAGCGGGGGACGTAGATATTATTTTCAGCCACAAACTTCCCGGAGGAGAAATCTCACTGGATACCCGGGAAATCAAAGAAGTATTAGGCGGGATCCCTTTGTGCGAACCCGAAGTGCTGGTCTGGATCAGAGACAATCTGACCGAGCAGTATGACGAGGTCGGACAAAATCACTAATTTCGGAATTAAAAAAAATAAATGGTTCTTTTTTAGTCAACCAGGAGGAAAACAAGTATGAAATCATTGGAAGAGCTTGCTGCCATCCGAGAAAAAATGGCCAGCAGATTGGCTCTCCGCGAAAATGCAGGAGAGATTAGAATTGTCGTTGGCATGGCCACATGCGGCATTTCTGCCGGAGCCAGACCCGTTCTGAACACTTTTGTCGAAGAAGTGGCGAATCAGGGCCTTACCGGAAAAGCAGTCGTCACACAAACCGGATGTATCGGCATTTGCCAGTTTGAACCTGTAGTCGAAGTGTTTGAACCTGGCAAGGAAAAAGTGACCTATGTCAAGATGAATCCGGAAAAAGCCCGGAAAGTCGTTGAACAACATATTAAGAATGGTAACCCGGTTGCGGAGTATACCATCGGTAGCAATCAATAAATTACGGAGGAAGAAAAGTAATGATTCGTGCTCATGTATTAGTATGCGCTGGTACGGGCTGTACGTCCTCCGGAAGCGCGGCAGTCCGCGAAGCGATGACCAAAGAGCTGGAAAAACACGGGTTGCAGGATGAAGTCAAACTTGTCCATACCGGCTGTTTTGGGCTTTGCGCTCTCGGACCGATCATGATCGTTTATCCGGAAGGAACGTTCTATTCCCGCGTGAAGCCGGAAGATGTCCCTGAAATCGTTGAAGAGCATCTGCTGAAGGGACGTCCCGTTCAGCGTTTGATCTACAATGATCCCGGAGAGAAAGCAAAAGCCGAGGAAGTCGTGACATCTCTCAATGAAACCGCTTTCTACAAAACGCAGAAGAGACTGGCTCTTCGCAACTGCGGTGTCATCGATCCTGAAAATATCGAAGAATATATCGCTATGCGCGGCTATGAGGCTCTGGGCAAAGTTCTGACCGAAATGAAGCCTCAGGACGTCATCGACGTCATCAGCAAATCCGGTCTGAGAGGCAGAGGCGGCGGCGGATTCCCGACCGGCCGCAAGTGGCAGTTTGCCGCTGATCAGCCCGCAGGCAAAAAGTATGTCGTCTGCAACGCCGATGAGGGTGACCCCGGCGCTTTCATGGATCGCTCCATTCTGGAAGGCGATCCGCATGCCGTGCTGGAAGCTATGGCGATTGCCGGCTATGCTATCGGAGCCGATGAGGGATACATTTATGTCCGTGCTGAATATCCGATCGCCGTCAAGCGTCTGTCCATTGCCATCGAGCAGGCCCACGAAGCCGAATTGCTGGGCAACAACATTTTCGGAACCGGTTTCAACTTTGATATTCAGCTCCGTCTCGGTGCCGGCGCATTCGTGTGCGGCGAGGAGACAGCTCTGCTGACATCCATCGAAGGCAACCGCGGCGAGCCTCGTCCGCGTCCTCCTTTCCCGGCCGTCAAAGGTCTGTTCGGAAAGCCCACGATCATCAACAACGTCGAAACCTATGCCAACATCTGCCAGATCATCCTGAACGGTGCGGACTGGTTCAACCAAATCGGAACCGAAGGTTCCAAGGGCACGAAAGTGTTCGCATTGGGCGGCAAAGTCAAACATACGGGTCTTGTGGAAGTCCCTATGGGAACCACCCTTCGCGAGATCATTTACGATATCGGCGGCGGTATCCCGAACGGGAAGAAGTTCAAAGCCGCTCAGACCGGTGGTCCTTCAGGCGGATGCATTCCTGCACAGAACCTCGATACTCCTGTGGACTATGACTCCCTGAAAGCAATCGGTTCCATGATGGGATCCGGCGGTATGATCGTCATGGATGAAGACAACTGTATGGTCGATATCGCCAAGTTCTTCCTTGAATTCACAGTCGATGAATCTTGCGGCAAATGCGTGCCTTGTCGTCTCGGCACACGCAGAATGCTGGATATTCTGACCCGGATCACGGAAGGAAAAGGCGAGGATGGCGACATCGAAAAACTGGAAGCTTTGGCCGAAGATCTCCAGAACAGCGCACTTTGCGCTCTCGGACAGACGGCTCCGAACCCCGTTCTTTCGACATTGCGTTATTTCCGCGACGAATATGAAGCACATATCTACGAGAAGAGATGCCCGGCAGGCGTCTGCAAGGCACTGCTTCAGTACTATATCGATCCTGAGAAGTGCAAGGGTTGTTCGCTTTGCTCCAAGAAATGCCCGGCCGGTGCCATTTCCGGAGAGATCAAGAGCCCGTTCAAGATCGACACGTCCAAATGCATTAAGTGCGGCGTCTGCATGAGTACATGTAAGTTCGGCGCAGTGGGCAGAAAATAAAGAGAGGAGAATGAAACCATGGAAACAAAAACTGTCACTTTAACTATTGACGGCGTTCAGGTTACTGTTCCGTCTCATTACACCATTCTGGACGCTGCCCGCGAAGCCGGGATCAATATTCCGACGCTTTGCTATCTGAAAGACGTCAACGCGATCGGCTCCTGCCGTCTGTGTCTGGTCGAGATCCAGGGTGCCCGCGGTCTGCAGGCTGCCTGCGTTTCACCCGTTGCCGAGGGTCAGGTCGTCAAGACGAATACCGAAAGGATCAGAAAATACCGCAAGACCAATCTTGAACTGATCCTGTCCAATCACAACCGTGAATGCACATCCTGCGTCCGCAGCGGTAACTGCGAACTGCAGGCGCTCTGCAATGAGTACGGCGTCGATCAGTACCGTTTTGACGGCAAACTGTCCTCAAACCGCTATGACGACGTGAGTCCTTCCATCGTGCGCGACAACTCCAAGTGCATCAACTGCCGCCGCTGCGTGGCAACATGTAACAAGATTCAGGGGATCGGTGCCATCGGTGTTTCCGGCCGCGGATTCCGTTCCGAAATCGGCAGCATCTACAAGATGAGCCTTGCTAATAGCCCTTGTATCTATTGCGGCCAGTGCATTCTGGCTTGCCCTGTCGGCGCTCTGAAAGAGAAAGACAGCATTCAGAAAGTTTATGAAGCTTTCGCTCAGGGCAAATATGTCGTGGTTCAGCCTGCTCCCGCAGTGCGTGCCACGATTGGAGAAGAGTTCGGCTATCCCGTGGGTACCAGCGTGACCGGTAAACTGGCCACCGCGCTGCGCCGCTTGGGCTTCGCCAAAGTCTTTGATACGGATTTTGCTGCTGACCTCACTATCATGGAAGAGGGAACCGAACTTCTGGGCCGCATCAAGAACGGCGGCGTTCTTCCGATGATCACCTCGTGCTCACCCGGATGGATCAATTATTGCGAAAAGTTCTATCCCGAATTCCTGCCCAACCTGTCCACATGCAAATCTCCGCATGAAATGGGCGGTGCAATGATCAAAACGTATTTTGCCGAAAAGGAAGGCATCGATCCGAAAAACATTTTTGTAGTTTCGGTTATGCCTTGCACAGCTAAGAAGTTCGAAGCTCAGCGCGATGAACTCGGTCATGACGGTTTGCAGGATGTTGATGCTGTTTTGACAGTCCGTGAAGCAGCCAAGATGATCAAGAGCGCCGGTATCGATTTCTGCCGTCTGCCTGATTCCGATTTTGACAGTATGCTCGGTGAATCTACCGGTGCAGCCGTTATCTTCGGTGCGACCGGCGGTGTTATGGAGGCTGCCCTCCGTACAGTATACGAAGTCTACACGGGCAAAGAACTGAAGGACGTCAACTTTACGGCTGTCCGCGGAACGGCAGGCGTCAAAGAAGCCGAGATCGATCTGAACGGAACGAAGATCATGGTCGCTGTCGCCAACGGCACAAAGAATGCGTCTGAAGTCCTGGAAGCCGTGAAACGCGGTGAAAAGAACTACACATTCATCGAAGTAATGGGTTGTCCCGGCGGTTGCGTCTGCGGCGGCGGCACACCGATCGTTCCTGCCAAAGACAAAGCCTATATGGATCTTAAGGCAGAACGCGCTAAGGCTCTTTACAACGAAGACGCCGGCAAAGCGATCCGCAAATCTCACGAAAACAGCGAGATCAAGCAAATCTACAAAGATTTCCTGGGCGAACCCAACTCACATAAAGCGCATGAACTGCTTCATACGCATTATGCCGCTCAGCCGAAATACAAATTTGAGAAGAAATAAAACTGATCAATTCTCAATCGCAAGCCCGGGACGAAAATCCCGGGCTTTTTAAAGGTGCTTGTTGCACTTGACAAGATGGACTACCATTTATATAATGAAGGCAAGAACACAAATCCTGCGGAGGTGCGTTATGCCACTCAAAATGCCATCTCCTGTACAACACATCGTTAAGCACAATCGACGGTATTTAATAATAACTATTGTGCCTACACTTGTGTTACTAGTTGTTGCGTTATTGTTAGGATGGCTAACATTGGTAGTATTACTTGGTCTTATTAGTCCGTTTTTTGTTTTTGTCTATATGAAGAGCAGGCTTTATTATAGTAGTGAGGGAATAACAATTCACGATCCTATACGGGGAACAACGTTTGTTCAGTGGAAAGATGTTGTTCTTATTGAACATGTTTATGGTTTTCCTTATCCCAATCGTCTTGGAATAGATTCACTAAGAATTGTTTTCAATACAGACAGATTTAAGAAGAAAGTTATCTTCTATGACTTCTTGACATATTCGGGCTTAATAGAGTTGCTGGTCTTTTATGATTCACTACCCAAGGACAATTTGGGATAAAGTTAATGGATAGAGTAAGCCGAAATTATTCATGAAATTCAAGTAGGCCGGTGTAATTGTTGAAAAATCATCAGCCAAACCCGAAATCCGATTTTAGTATCCTCAATAACATCAAAGACTATGTCAGTCCTTTTCAAAAAGTGTATAATACCCCTGTTGAAAGAAGGGCATGGTTTTTGGGTTGTCATTGAGTATGTCCATATCGACTATTCTAACTGAATATTCAACGCACAAATTCTTAATTGAGAGGGGCTGTTTAAAAACCTTAGTGGCTTTTGAACAGTCTCTTTTCTGAATTTCTGCGTATAATTAAGTGTTATGTGAGAGGTTTGCGATGTTCTTCGGGAGTCTATCATAGAAAAATTTTCTTCTGAGTTGGATGCTCGCGGTTCCTTTCTTCGACCCAGAGGTGGAGAAACCGCAATTACTTTATAAAATAAACAAGCAAAGCTTGTTTAAAAACCTAAAAATGTGATTCAATTATGCAAAAAATAGGGCTGTTTCTACCCAAAGGAAACTTGGGTTTTTAAACAGCCCCTTTTGTACGTCCGTTTTTGTAAAAAAGATTGACAAAAAGTATGATATACGCTATAATAAAAGTGTTCCAAAAAGAACACATTTCAAAAAAGGACAAGACATGTTCAACCTAAAAGATTTGTTTCTCTTTCAAGGGATTGCGGATGAAAAAGTGGATAAGATGATCAAGGCCCTGTCCTCACCTGTGTCGTATCGGAAACACGATATCATATACGATACCGACAGATTCGACCGTGCTCTCGGCGTCTTTCTGTCAGGGGTCGGATGCGCGGAAAACGAGGGATCAGTATTTCTGAAACGGAATTTTACAGAGGGCTCCGTTTTCGGGGCCGCTGCCGTATTCGGCGAAATGTCGGGATATGTCAGCAGGATCCGGGCGAGAAGCGATTGTATCGTTTGCTTTATTCCGCAGGATGTTTTGGAAAAATGGTTTAAACAATATCCGGAAACAGTTGTCAACTATGTGTCGTTTCTCTCCGAAAGGATACGTTTCCTGAACAACAAACTGAGCCAGATGACGGATAAATCCGTTTCTGCCCGACTGTATCGGTACATCTCGGACAGCGCAGATGAAAACGGAGTTCTGACGGTCAAAAACATGGCCGAACTGGCCAGGATGACCCGGATGGGAAGAACCAGTCTGTACAGAGCCTTATCTGAACTTGAAGAAAAGGGCTTTATTTTAAGAGAACATGATTTGATTACTTTGCTGTAATGCGAGGAGAAAAAGATATGAAAAAACTGATTGCAATATTCTTAGTTGCTGTGATGGTTCTGACCTTTGCCGCATGCGGCTCAGAGCAGAATGAGGGCACAGAAACCAAGGAAGACACGACGCAGGAAAACTCTACCGGTGAATCCGGTGAAGAGTCAGAAACAGGGGCCCGTGAAAAAACAGACGTGAACGTTTATGTCATCACCGGTCCGACCGGAATCGGCGCTGTTCAAATGTGGGACAAAGCAGAAAACGGCGAGGGTCTTGAAAACTACCATTTTACCGCCGTAACCAGCCCTAACGAGGTCGTTTCCCATATATCGAAAGGTGAAGCAGACATCGCAGCAATTGCTACGAACCTGGCGGCAAAACTGTACCAGGTTACAAGTCAAGGTATCCAAATCCTTGCGGTCAATACACTGGGTGTCCTCAATGTTTTGACTTATCAAGGCGAACAGGTCAGCAGTTTGTCGGATCTGAAAGGACGGACAGTCGTCACGACAGGGCAGGGAGCCAATCCCGAATTCATCATCCGTCATCTGATGACTCAGTCCGGAGTCGATCCGGATCAGGACCTGACCATTGAATACAAAGCTGAAGGGACCGAGCTGGTCACCGTCTGGGCAAACAACCCGGAAGCCGTGATCATCGCTCCACAGCCTGTTGCAACATCAATTACAAAAAAATATGAAGGCTCAGCCATCGTTTTAGACCTGACAAATGTTTGGGATGATTTAAACTCGGGCTCTGCTCTCATGATGGGATGCATCGTTGTCAGAACCGCTTTTCTCAACGAACATCCCGAGGCTGTCGAGAATTTTCTGAAAGACTATCAGGCATCTGTCAAGTCGACTAACGACGATCCCGCAGGCACAGGAGAACTCTGTGCGAAATATGGAATCGTGGGGCAGGCTCCGATTGCAACCGCTGCCATTCCGAATTGCCATATCGTATATGTGACAGGCGATGAGATGAAGAATGACCTAAACGGATATCTGAACGTCCTTTTCGAGGCTGACCCTTCATCAATAGGCGGCAGCATGCCCGATGATGGTTTCTACTATGCTTCTTAAAGAGAAAAAAGGGGATAACCGTTTTTGGATTTTCATCAAGTCGGACAAACCGTTAGCACGGCTGATCAGAACGGTTCTGGCCATTGCATTCTGGATAGTTGTCTGGCTGATCGTTGCCTCTTTGGCAAACAGAAATCTCTTGCTGAAGATCCCTCTTCCAGGCGAAGTGCTGACGACTTTATTCGATGATTTGAAACTGCAGGAGTTTTGGAAGGCGGTCGGCACTTCCGTTCTACATATCGTGATCGGATATATCTGTGCATTGGCGGTCGGATTTGCCGGCGGCATGATTTCCGGGATATCCGGATGGTTCCGCTCCTTCTCAATGCCCCTGATGCACATGATCCGGGCGATACCGGTCGCTGCTTTCGTGATTCTGGCATGGCTGTGGGTCCCCAATTCGGTATTGCCTTCCGTGATCGCCTTCCTGATGGTTTTGCCGATCGTCTGGGGACATGTCGACGCTGCGCTGCTGGCCATTGATAATCATTTTATCGATCTGTCCAAAATGGATGGCGCCAACCGGATCCAAACGGCTTTCTTCGTTCAACTTCCCATGATACATGACCCTCTCCGTACCGGATGCCTGAACGGCTTTGGCATCGCCTGGAAGGCGGGAGTGGCTGCAGAGGTCATCTGCAATCCGACAGGGACGATCGGGTCTCTCCTTCAAAAGGCCAAAACGGGTATTGATTATCCGCAGGTGTTCGCTGTGACCGTTGCCATCGTACTTGTCAGTGTGGCTTTGGAACAATTGCTCCGCCTGATTTGGAGACCTGTTTTAACTTGATGATTAAGCGCTGAAATCAGCACGGTGAACCGGCTGTTTTCGGCGCTTTTCGTCAAAACGCGCCAAATGATCAAAAAAGTCTATCGGTTTGGTAAGAAAATGATTTTTGTTTGCTAAATCATATACAAAATATGATATAATTCGATATAGTGGGAAGAAGGTTTTCCCGCATGATTGTTAAAAAACCCAAATTTGAAAGACCATTCTGGAGGGGTTTATGGATCAGAATATTGGAGCCGGAAAGCAGAAGATCTGCGCATGGTTCGATGAAGGGACTTTCGTTGAACTTGGTGCGAAAATCAAGAAAAATGACCGGCAGGACAGCTTGATATGCGGATACGGGTCGATGAACGGCAAACTTGCCTATGCATTTTTGCAGGACGGAGATAATCAAAAGGGCGCTTTTGATGACATGGGTGCCGCCAAGCTTGGCAGACTTTATGAAATGGCTGTGTCGAACGGGGCGCCTGTTGTCGGTGTTTTTTGCAGTTCAGGTACCGTGATCTACGACGGGATCAAGGCCATGTCCGCATACGGCAAGTGGATGAAGCTGGTGGCAAAAGCCTCCGGAGTCGTGCCTCAGATCGCTGTGATAGACGGTGTTTGCGCCGCATCGGCAGCTGCTCTTGCCGCTATGATGGATTTCACTTTCTTCAACAAAGAGACAGGCAGCCTTTACGTGAGCAGTCCTTTCGTGCTGGGTGACCAGACTGGAACTTCCGCTTCATGCGAAACAAACGGACAAATCGCGAAATCTTTCGATCACAGAGAGGATATGATCTCTTATGTGAGGAGTTTCGTCTCGGATCTGCCTTCTTATGCCGGTGATACAGCAACGGATATTCCTCAGGATGATATCAATCGTAAAGTTCAAACCGACGGACTTTCGACCGTCCAGTTGATCGAGGCCATTGCGGATGATGCCGCATTCATGCCTCTCTTTGAAGGCTATGGAGAAACGGTCGTGACAGGTTTTGCACGGTTGGGCGGATCGCTCGCAGGGATCGTTGCCAACGTAGGCGAGAGCCAAAAAGGACTATTGACCCCCGACGCCGCACGCAAAGCAGCGAAGTTCATTCGCTTCTGCGATGCGTTTGGACTTCCTGTCATCACACTGGTCAATTCAGAAGGGGTCAAGGCGGACGTGGCTTGCGAGAATGCGCCTTTCTCGTCTGAACTGGCAAGGCTTGCGCAAAGTTACGCATCGGCTACGTGCCCTCTGATCACGGTATATGTCGGGAACGCATTCGGTCCCGCCTTCATCGTCATGGGCTCCGAAGCTCTCGGAGCAGACGTGACATACAGTTTGCCTGATGCCAAATTCGGCATCCTTTCTCCCGAAGCCAGCGTGGCTTTCCTGAAGCAGGATGAACTCAACGCAGGATCCTCCAGGGATGAACTGATCAAAGAGTGGACCGAACAGTATGCAAGCCCGGAAGTCGCAGCCTCCATGGGCGGCGTCGATGATATCATCGATCCAGGCGAAATCAGACAGCGCATCATTTCAGCCGTGTATATGACAGCGGAAAAGGGTCGTGCAGGGAAACATGCAAAGCATGCGAACGACCCGATGTGAGGTGGCATATGGAAACAGTTGCAGAAACAGGCATGTCTTTTGCTGAACGGCTGTCCATGTCCGGCCAGATGACGCTGCTGGGGCTTGGAACGATTTTCCTGGTTCTTGCGCTTCTGTGGGGAGCCATGGTCATTTTCAAGTTGCTCTTGCATGATCTGCCGGCCCGCCGCAGCAAAGCGAAAGAAGATCCCGGTACCGCCGAGACAGCGGCTTCAGCCGAGCCTGAGGCCATCCAACCGTCTGAGGATGCTCAGCTGGTCGCTGTGATCACAGCGGCGATCGCGGCATTCCGGACTCAGGAGGGAATCCCACCGACCGAAGGTTTCAGAGTCGTATCGTTCAAAAGAACCCATCATTAAGACTATTTGAAAGGATTGTATCATGAAAAACTATAAAGTTACCGTAAACGGCGTCACATATGAAGTATCAGTAGAGGAATGCGGAACACAGGAAACCGTACAGGCAGCAGCTCCTGCGCCTGCACAGAAACCGGCCGCCCCGGCACCTGTAGCTGCTTCCGGAAAAACTCAGGTCAAAGCGCCCATGCAGGGCAATATCATGAAGATCAACGTCAAACCCGGTGATGCGGTGAAAAAAGGGCAGGTCCTGATGGTCCTTGAAGCCATGAAGATGGAAAACGATATCCCTTGTCCCGAAGACGGCGTGGTTGCTTCTGTCCTTGTCGCGCAGGGGGCCACAGTCAAGTCAGACGACGTACTTATCACACTTCAGTAAAAACGACCCACTGTCCTGAAAGGAAGTATAGGCATTATGCTTGAAAGCGTACAAAACTTTCTGCAATCAACGGGTATCTACAACTGGTTTTCGCAGGGTGACTGGTGGAAAACACTGATCATGATTGCGATATCGTTCGCGCTGTTTTACCTCGCTATTGTCAGAAAATACGAGCCTTTGTTGCTCCTTCCGATTGCGATGGGTATGTTCCTGACCAATCTGCCCGGAACCAATCTGTTCCACCCGGATTTCTTTATCACAGGGGAAGCTTCCTTCGGCGAGATCCTTTCGCACGGCGGACTTCTGGACCTCCTTTATCTGGGTGTGAAACTGGGCATTTATCCTTGTTTGATATTCATTGGCATCGGCGCCATGACGGATTTTACGCCTCTGATCGCCAATCCGAAAAGTTTTCTGATCGGAGCAGGCGCTCAGCTGGGCGTGTTCGTGGCTTTTTCAGTCGCATTGATGACAGGGCTGTTTACTCCGCAGGAAGCAGCTTCAATCGGTATCATCGGTGGAGCGGACGGGCCGACCGCTATCACGGTCACGAAGATCCTGGCCCCCAAACTTCTGGGTGCCATTGCGATCGCAGCGTATAGCTATATGGCTTTGATCCCGATGATTCAGCCTCCTCTGATGAAATTGCTGACGACCAAAAAAGAGCGTTCGATCAAAATGACAACTTTGCGCACGGTCTCCAAGACCGAGAAGATCCTTTTCCCAATCGTGGTGACGCTGGTCGTTTTCCTGTTCGTCCCCGAAGCGGTGCTTTTGGTAGGTTGTCTGATGTTCGGTAATCTGCTGAACGTTTGCGGAGTCACGGAAAGGCTGTCCAAAACCGCTCAGAACGAATTGATGAACATCGTAACGATTTTCCTGGGTATTTCTGTCGGTGCTACGGCAACTGCCGAGAATTTCCTGAGTTTACAGACGATCGCCATCATCTTCTGCGGTCTGGCTGCTTTCTGCGTCTCTTCGATAGGTGGATTGCTGACCGCCAAGCTGATGAATGTTTTAACTCACGGAAAGATCAATCCGCTGCTCGGTTCTGCCGGTGTATCCGCTGTCCCGATGGCGGCCCGTGTTTCTCAGATCCAGGGTCAGAAAGAGGATCCCACGAACTTTTTGCTCATGCATGCCATGGGGCCCAATGTGGCGGGGGTCATCGGCTCGGCAGTTGCCGCCGGTGTGTTCCTCTCCTGGTTTGCTTAATCGACTGTGAGGTATGAGATATGGCTAAAGTAAAAATTACAGAAACCGTGCTCCGGGATTCCCATCAATCCCTGATCGCAACAAGGATGACGACCGAAGACATGCTGCCGATCCTGGAACAGTTGGACAGCATCGGTTATCATTCTCTGGAAGCATGGGGCGGAGCCACATTCGACTCCTGTATGCGGTTCTTGAATGAAGATCCATGGGACCGTTTGCGTACGATCCGCAAGCATGTGAAAAATACCAAACTGCAGATGCTGTTTCGCGGGCAGAATATTCTGGGCTACCGTCATTATTCCGATGACGTGGTGGAATATTTTGTTCAGAAGTGTATCGCGAACGGGATCGACATCATCCGGATCTTTGACGCTTTGAACGACCCCAGAAACCTGAAGACCGCGATCGACGCGACAAAGAAAGAAGGCGGACACGTTCAGGCTGCTTTCAGTTATACGACAGGGCCTGTCTACACGATGGACTATTATGCGAAATACGCCAAGGAACTGGAAGAGATGGGCGCAGATTCCATCTGCATCAAGGATATGGCCGGTCTTTTGAAACCCTTTGACGCATATGAACTGGTCAAAACCCTGAAAGCCAGTGTTCAGGTTCCGATCCAGCTCCATACCCACTATACGGCGGGATTAGCTTCCATGACGATCCTGAAAGCCGTCGAGGCCGGTGTAGACATCGTGGACACCGCGATCTCGCCGATGGCCATGGGCACGTCTCAGGCGCCGACGGAAACGATCGTGGCCGCGCTGGCAGGGACAGAATACGACACAGGCCTGGATCTGTCCAAGCTGGATGTCGTGACAAAGTACTTTACACCGCTGCGTGAAAAATATCTCAAGAGCGGTTTGCTCAATCCCAAGGCTCTCAAAGTGGACGTCAACGCGCTGCTTTACCAAGTGCCGGGAGGCATGCTGTCCAATCTGATGTCCCAACTGGACAAGGCAGGGAAGAGCGACAAACTGACCGAGGTGCTCGAGGAAGTTCCGAGAGTCCGTGCAGACGTCGGATACCCGCCTTTGGTGACCCCTTCTTCACAGATCGTAGGGACTCAGGCCGTTTTCAACGTTCTGATGGGACGCTACAAAATGGTCACCAAAGAATTCAAGGATATCGTTTTGGGCAAATACGGAAAAACCGCCGTTCCGATGGATCCTGATTTTGTGAAGATGATCGTCGGCGATGAAAAACCGATCACGTACCGGCCTGCAGACGATCTTCCTCCCGAACTGGACAAACTCCGTGCGGAGATCGGGGAAAATATCGAGCAGGATGAAGACGTTCTCTCGTACGCATTGTTCCCTGAGGTTTACAAAAAGTTTGCATCTGTCCGCGCCCAAAAGAAATACGGCTTGGACGGCACTCATGCAGATCCGTCGCTAGGCATCCATTCGGTCTGAACCCGGAGGTTTCCCATGAGAATATCGACAAAAGGCAGATACGCATTGAGGATGCTGATCGATCTCGCGGAACATGAAAACGAAGGATTCATTCCCCTGAAGGATATCTCTGAACGACAGAATATTTCAAAGAAGTATCTTGAGCAGATCATTCCGGTTTTGAACAGGGAAGGGATCTTGCGAAGGACGCGCGGTCCTCAGGGCGGATACAAACTGGCTGTCACGCCGGACAGACTGACTGTCGGCGCCATTCTCAGAGCGACGGAAGGTTCGCTTTCTCCGGTCGATTGTGTGGACCAGGACGAGGCGGTCTGTGTCAGAAGAATCGATTGTCCGACATTTCCGATCTGGCGCGGATTGGCCAAAGTGATAAACGAATATTTGGATCATATTACGCTTCAGGACATCTTGGATCAGCAGCAGGAAAAATCAAATGATTATGTCATTTGAATTTTTGGAGGAAAAACGGGTGCAATCACGCCCGTTTCTCATCATAGAAAAAGCCTATCAAACTGATAGACAATTAGAATACTTGATCATTCCGGGGGTCTGGAAGCCTCGGGATCCGATCAGAAAGAGGTAAAGAAAATGGAATATAAAAGAATTCTGACCGTTCAGGACATCTCGTGCGTCGGACAATGTTCTCTGACCGTGGCACTTCCGATTTTATCCGCTGCAGGGCATGAGACCGCTATCATTCCTTCGGCCATCCTGTCGACGCATACAGCAGGCTTCAAAGGGTTCACATGTCATGATCTGACGGAAGACATTCCGGCCATCTGTGCGCACTGGAAGAAAGAAGGAATCTCGTTCGATGCGATCTATACAGGTTATCTGGGTAGCGCCGAACAGATCAACGACGTATTGGATATGTTTCAGACTCTCTGCAAACCGGGCTGCGTCAAATTTGTGGATCCGGCTATGGCGGATAACGGGAAACTGTATCCGGCATTCGATTTGGATTTTGTAAAAGAAATGAAGAAACTGACTTCCGCTGCAGACATCATTCTGCCCAATATCACGGAAGCCTGCTTCCTGACAGGCCATGAATACAAAGAAAAATATGACGAGGCTTATATTGCGGAACTGCTTGCGAAGTTGAGACGCGAAGGCGCCAAAACCATTATTCTGACAGGCGTGAGTTATGACGATGAAACGACAGGGGTCGTTGTCCTGGAGGGAGATACATGTCAGTACTACAGACACCGTAAGATCTCCAAGAGCAGTCACGGAACGGGAGACGTGTATTCTTCCGCTTTTGTGGGGGCTTACATGCAAGGCAAATCCGCTTACGAATCAGCGGGCATAGCCGCCGAATATACGGTTCGCTGCATCGAAGGCACCATCGACGATCCGACCCACTGGTACGGCGTCAAATTCGAACCCCAATTGGGCTATTTGATCGACTGCTTGAAATAAGCAAGGATAAAAAAAGTGAACTATTCGGCCCTTTGTTGCCGGATAGTTCACTGTGGGGTTCAGCCTCCAAGCATTTTCTGGATCAGTAAGGTGATCACGATCGTTGATGACCCGATGAGCAGGAGTGCAGCCAATATGATACAGAACAAGCGGATGGCAAAAGTTCTTTTGTCCGCTTTTTTCTTTGGTTTTTGATTCATCGCAATGAAAACCTCACTTATCCGCTTCCTTGAGCTCAGCCTCGCTGACGGTGGCTCCAGCCGAACCCAGTGCTAATTTTTTGTAACTGCCCAACTTGGGGAACCGTTCTGCAAAATCCTGGCAGCACAGAACGACTTTCTGTCCTCCCTTGACGGCCATGAGCTGAACGCCGGAGGCGGAGCGGGTCGCTTTGATCGGGATCAGGGAAGTCTTGATCGAAACCGCCTTTCGCTTGCTCGTCACAAGCAGGATGTCGAAAGGCTTCGTTTCGTAGAAAGCTGCAACCAGAGGGGAATCCGTGTTGCAAATGGATGTGATCTTGCGCCTCGGGGCCTTGGTTTCATATTTGGACATGGAGATCCGGAGCCCCTTACCGTTTTCAAAAACGAAAACCAAATTGTGGTCTGCCGGATAATTGCCCTTGAAGACGAACATCCACAAAGGTCTTTCCTCGTTGACCGTATCCATTTTCAGAACGGAGGGAACGAAGTCGCCGGGGGATGACGCTTTGCAGGTGTTGAAGTCATTGACTTGAGCGCGGTACATCTGGCCCTTGTTCGTGATGAAAATCAGCTCCGTGACGTTGTCCGCTTCGAATTGCTGGAGCAGTCCGTCGTCCTCTCTGAATTCATTCTTATCATTGCCTCTCAGAGACTGATAGGTGATCTTCTTGAGGTAACCGTTTCTGGACAGGACCAGACGGCACGGATAATTCTCGACTGTCTCGACCACGGGAGTGTCCGGGATGTCTTCCGCGTCAACGATCTGCGTACGGCGCGGCATTCCGTATTTCTTTTTGATTTCCACGAGCTGATTGGCAATATAAGCTTTCAGCTTTAAATTGTCTTTGAGGATGGATTCGATCTCTGCGATCTCTTTTTCCAGTCCCTCGATATCGGCCAGACGGTTCAGAATGTATTCGCGGTTGAGATGACGCAAACGGATCTCGGCGATGTATTCAGCCTGAACCTGATCGATCTCAAAGCCGGTCATCAGGTTCGGTACGACGTCCGCTTCTTTTTCGGTTTTGCGGATGATCCGGATGGCTTTATCAATATCCAATAGTATTTTGGCCAGTCCCAGCAAAAGGTGCAACTGGTCATTTTTCTTGCCCAATTCAAATTTCAGTTCACGGCGGACGCATTCTGTCCGGAAAGTGATCCACTCATTGAGGATCTCGATGATCCCCATCTGCCGGGGGACGGAATTGATGAGGACGTTGAAATTGCATTTGAAAACGTCTTCGAGCGGGGTAGTCTTGAACAACTTCTGCATCAGCTTGTCCGGATCCGTTCCTTTGCGGAGATCCAGAGTCAGTTTGAAACCGTTCAGATCGATCTCGTCCCGCACGTCGGTGACTTCTTTCAGTTTGCCTTCCTTGATCATTTCCATGATCCGCTTGATGATGGCTTCGATGCAGGTCGTATAGGGGATCTGCATGACGTCGATGCAATTCTCGGCCTTATCGTACTTGTAGCGGGAGCGGATGCGAATTGGCCCCTGCCCGGTGGACAGGACCTGTTTCATCGTCTCTTCATCGTAAATGATTGCTCCGCCGCCCGGGAAATCCGGTCCTTTGACAAATTGCATGATCTGCTCGATGGTGGAATTCGGCTTTTTCAGAAGCTGGATCGTGGCGTCGCAGATTTCGGACAGGTTGAAAGGGCAGATCTCGGATGCCATGCCGACGGCAATGCCTTTGTTCGGCGTGACCAGCACGTTCGGGAAAGAAGTGGGCAGCAAAACCGGTTCTTCCATGCTGTTGTCGTAGTTGGGGATCAGATCGACGGCATCCTTGTCGATGCCGCGGAACAGTTCCTGACAGAACGGATCCAGCTTGACTTCGGTATACCGAGACGCCGCATATTTCATGTCGGAGGAATACTGCTTGCCGAACGAGCCCTTCGAGTCTACAAAAGGATGCAGGAGAGCCTCATATCCGCGAGTCAGTCTGACCATGGTCTCATAGATGGCTGCATCTCCGTGAGGGTTGAGCTTCATCGTCTGACCGACGACATTGGTGCTCTTGGTTCTGGACCCGGTGAGCAGTCCCATCTTGTACATGGTATAGAGCAGTTTACGGTGAGCCGGTTTGAAACCGTCGATTTCCGGAATGGCTCTGGAAATGATGACACTCATCACGTAGGGCATGTAGTTGACTTCTATGGTTTCCGTGATGGGCTGAGGACGGGCCGGTGCCGGCGGTAATGCTGCGGCGCTGTGTGTGTCTTGCTTTTTCTTTGGCATGGTTTCACCTTGAAATGAGTAGATTTTATAGTTCGATGACGGTGTGGGCAGCGGCACGGATCAGTCGGTTGTAGAGTGCCAGCCCGAGACCGTCCAGAATGGGCAGATGGGCATAGATCACGGCGGCGTCCGATCGGTCTGCCATCCGTATACTGGAAAACAGCCGGTGCGCCTGAGTCTCGAGATCCGAGCCGCGGCCGATATCATAGAGCCTCTCTCCGTTCAGTTGCGAAAGCTCTTCGCTGTAGCACAAAATCGCGCATTTTTCACTGAGCTGTTTCTGCTTCAGAAAAGAGAGGATCTTTTCTTCAGGTCCTTTCAAAAGGATCAAAGGCTTCGAAGGAGCGTAGTGCCTGTATTTCATGCCCGGCGAAAGGGCTTTTTCATGAATTCCGATCTCGTGGGTGACGGCATGCGCGATCTCAAGTCCGGGCAGCACGCACAGCAGTGCGTCATAAGTGATCCCGCCTGGTCTGAGCAGCACAGGGACATCACCGGCCAGAGAGACGATCGTCGACTCGAGACCGATATCCGAAGGACCTCCGTCAATGATGCAGTCGACACGGCCGGACATGTCTTCAAGCACGTCCTGGGCGCTGGTCGGAGACGGTTTTCCGGACAGATTGGCAGAAGGAGCGGCGATCGGGACGCCTGCGCATTCGATCAATGCATGAGCGACCGGATTCGCGGGACATCGGATGGCCACTGTGTCCAGTCCTCCGGATGTTTCCGAAGGGACGATATCTTTTTTCTTCAGAATGACAGTGAGCGGTCCGGGCATGAAGGCTTGAGCCAGTTCATAGAAGGAGGGAACAGTAAAGGCCAGTTCCTCTGCGTCTTCCGGCCGCGCCACGTGAACGATGAGCGGGTTGTCGGAAGGACGTCCTTTGGCCGCATAGATTTTTTTGGAAGATGCAGGATTGAGCGCATTGCCTCCAAGCCCGTAAACGGTCTCGGTCGGGAAAACGACGAGTCCGCCCGATGCGATGATCTGACCGGGAAGGACCAGTTGTTCAGAAAGAGGAGCGGATGTGATCCGGATGACTTTGGTTTCCATCCCGTCAGTCCCCTTGATCCGCTTCGGCCAGTTTGGCTGCGGTTTCCGCAGTCAGTAAGGCATCGATCATTTCGTCGATATGTCCGTTCATGAATTCGTCCAGGTGATAGAGGGAAAGACCGATCCGGTGATCCGTGACTCTGTTTTGCGGATAATTGTATGTCCTGATCTTTTCGCTTCGCTCGCCTGTTCCGACCATGTCGCGTCTTGCTGAAACGATCTCGGTATTCTGTTCGTTTTGCTTTATGTTGTAGAGCCTCGTCTTCAGCATTTTCATGGCTTTGTCTTTGTTCTTGGTCTGACTTCGCTCTTCCTGACACCAGACGACGATGCCCGAAGGCTTGTGCGTGATCCGGACAGCCGATTCCGTTTTGTTGATATGCTGACCGCCGGCTCCGCTGGATTTGCAGGATTCGACCACGATATCCTCAGGCCTGATCTCGATCTCAACGTCTTCCGCTTCCGGAAGAATGACGACAGTCGCCGTGGAAGTCTGGAGACGGCCTTGGGATTCGGTTCTGGGGACGCGCTGAACTCGGTGTACGCCTCCTTCGAATTTGAATCTCGAATAGGCGCCTTCGCCCTCGATCATGATGACGGCTTCCTTAAAGCCGCCCAATTCGGTTTCGGTCGCCGAGAGCAGAGAAAACTTGAATCCGGCCGCAACGCAGTACATGCTGTACATCCGGAACAGATCCGCGGCAAACAGAGCGGCCTCTTCGCCGCCTATGCCTGAACGAAGTTCCATCATCACGTTTCGGCTGTCGTTCGGATCCCTAGGCAGGAGCATGATCTTCAGTTCCTGCGCTTTGGTCGACTCGGCTTTTTTGGCTTCCCTCAGTTCTTCCTGAGCCAGCTCCCGAAGTTCGGGATCGCCTTCGCTGATCAGCATTTCGGCCTCTTCGATGTCCTGACAGGCCTTTTGCCACTCTCTGTAGGTTTTGACGACAGGCTCCAGATCCCTGTATTCCTTCATCAGGCCCGTGTAGAGACTGATGTCAGACAAGACGCCGGGATCTTCAAGCTGCTTTTCAATTGTGATGAACCGGGTCTCGGTTTGACGCATTTTTTCAAACATGGGTTGAGCCTTTCAGAAAGAAGGAAAAATCAAAAAGTATCGAATGCTTTGAATGCTTTGTATGCCTCGTACAGGTCCACTTTGGCCACGATCTCGACGGGAGCGTGCATGGAGAGGACGCCAACGCCCATATCGATCGTATCGATATTATGGGATGAGACGTATTTGGCGATCGTTCCGCCGCCGCCAGCGTCCACGCGTCCGAGTTCGGCGATCTGCCAGACGACGTTTTCGGAAGCCATGGCGCGACGGATGAAACCGACATACTCGGCGGTCGCGTCATTGGTGCCGTATTTTCCGCCTGAGCCGGTATATTTGTTCATCGTGATGCCGTAGCCCAGAAGGGAAGCGTTGCTGCGTTCGAACACCTCTGGAAAATTCGGGTCCATGCAGGCGGAGACGTCGCTGGACACGCATTTGGAAACGGAGCGCAGGAACGCCGGGCTCACTTTTCCGAACCGGGCGATCTCATCCATGAGATCGACGAACAGATCGCACTGCATGCCGGAAGGACCGTCCGAACCGGTTTCTTCCTTGTCCGAGAGGATGCAGAGCATCGTATGCTTAGCCTGATCTGCTGCATCCAAAAGAGCCGTCAGAGCGGGATTTGCGCACACTCTGTCGTCATGGCCGTATGCTGCGATGAGAGAGCGGTCGAGACCTACGTCTCTGGCTTTGGCAGCAGGGACTGCGCTCAGTTCCGCGGAAATGAAATCTTCTTCTTCGATGCCGTATTTGTCGTGAAGGATATTCAGCACATTCTGCTTGACTTTGTTGTCCGCATCCGTTTCTGCAGGCATGGCACCGATGAGCAGATTCAGTTTTTCAGCCGGAATGGCCGTGCCCAGAGGCTTGTTGTTGTCTTCACGAGCCAGGTGGGGCAGAAGATCCGTGATATAGAGAATGGGATCCCGGTCATCTTCACCGATGGTCACGGAAACCTTTTCACCGTCTTTTTTGATCACGACGCCGTGAAGCGCCAGAGGGATGGTGGGCCACTGATATTTACGGATGCCTCCGTAATAATGGGTCTTCAAAAAGGCCATGCCCAGATCTTCGTACAGCGGGACGGGCTTGAGATCCAGTCTCGGAGAGTCGATATGGGCGCCGGTGATCCGCACGCCTTCGCTGACCGGCTCAGATCCGATCACGAATGCGAAAAAGTTCTTGTCCCGGTTGTTATAGTAATATTTCCCGCCGACTTTCAGTTTATCCCCAAAACGGAAGGGAACGAAGCCTTTCGCTTCGCACATCCTGACGGATTCGGCGACGGCTTCCCGTTCGGTTTTGCAAATATCCAAAAACTTTTTGTAGTCTTCAGCATACGTAAAAGCCTTGGCGACTTCTTCTTTGGAAACCGATTCGTAAACGGATTTTTTCTGATAAGTGAAAGAGGCAACCTCTTTTTTCTCGGCTGATTTTTTAGCCATGGTCAATTCTCCTTGTATAGCGTGTTGTATGTTTCTAACGCTTTCAGCGTTTTGCTGACTTGTTTTTTCAGTTTTTCATCCGGTATGGCGGATGCACGGACGGCTCCGAACTGGTCCGCCACATCGGGATCTTTCAAATAACCGTCCACGGTTTCGATATCGGAGAGATAGGCGGCAAAGGCCGTATCCCACAAAAGATATCTGTCGAAAAGGTAGCCCAGATAGGCGATCCCGTATTTCAGATTGGTGGCGGGGTCGTATATCAGGCCCGGTTCCGGCTGCTCGTGCATCACGAGAGCGCCGATCGTCTGAAACAATTCGGGGGACAGGGCCATGTAGCCCACGCAATTTGGATCTCCGTTCGAATTGTTCAGCCCGCCGGTCGCGTACATGAGCGCATAGGCTGCGTGAACGGGAATGTTCGCGTCTTCGCAGTACATTCGGACCAGGTCTTCCTGCGGACGGAAGTATTGCTTTTTCTGTACGGCGCGGATAATGGCGAATGTGCCGAAACCGATACCGATTGCGATCGGAATGAGACACAGATAGGCCAAAACGATCTTCGGCGTGACCTTAAACTTTTTCCGCCCCGGATAGGCATTCGGCGAACGGTTCATCAGTCGACTACCCCCCACTGTTTCAAAGCAGGGAGAAGCTGATCGGTCAGTTCGGTCAGGGCTTCGTCAACGGTCCCTGAACGGTTGTAAAGGACCAGATCGGAGTGCGAGGCATAAAATGCGTCGTCATGCTGAGCCTTCATGCGTTTTTCAGCTCCTTCACGGCTCAATCCGTCCCTCTCCATGATCCGCTTCAGGCGAAGTTCTTTGTCCGAGAGCACGGATATGGTTTTGTCCGTATCCCACGGGATCGGAGAATCAAGGATGGCCGGAGCGTCAAGACAGACCGTAGGTTCGTTCATTTCACTTATGATCTCCAGGACGCGGCGTCTGACGTGGAGATGAGTGATGCCATTCAGTTTTTTTAATTGATCCGGATCGGCAAAAACGAGTTCGGACAGTGCGGAACGGTCCAGCGTCCCGTCTTTTTTCAGTATGGTTTTTCCGAAAGCGGAGACCAGATCGTCCAGACATCCGGATGGGGGGATCAGCAGATCATGGTAGACCTGATCCGTGTCGATGACAGGGATCCCCAAGGATCTGAAGATGTCTCCGACGACGCTTTTGCCGGCCCCCGTGGGTCCGGTCAGTGCGATGATCCTTTTCATGGCGCCCTCCCGACCGTCACAGGAGCGTTGATTTCAGCGGAGCGATATGCCGCTTCCATGAGATGCTGGATATATGCCCCCTGCTCGAATGACGGATCCGCAGGCTCGTTCAAGTTGACGTGAGTCAGGAATGAATAGTACGACTGCAGGTGGGCTCTGAGCCAGCCGGCAGGTGCTTTGGGCGACGGGAAGAAACCGGAAGGCTCCGGGTATCTGGAAAAACAGGGTATCTGAACGAAACCGGGCACAGAGGCGTCCGCTTCGAAGAATTCGAGGATGTCCATTTGAACCAGTGACCATCTAAGGGCGCCTTTCTCTCCTCCGATATAGAACGAGAGATCGTCGTTTGTCCCGCTTGAAATCTTGCTGACAGTGACGGTACCGGTCGCGCCGTTTTGCAATGTGAGCAGCATATAGAAAGCTTCGTCTGCGTTGGTTTCCCACGGCGTGCCGTCCACACCCAAACGATGCTTGAACGCGATCTGGGATCTGCCGAAGATTTCTTTGACAGGGCCGGCCAGATGGGTCAACAGGTCCAGCGCATGAGAGCCAAGATCGAACAGGACGCCACCTCCGCAGATCGATTGATCCTGCTTCCAGCCTGCGCGTCTGTTCGGATCCAGACAGCTGTTGTGGAGATAGTCCACACGGAATTGAAGGATCTTGCCCAGTCTGCCTTGATCGATCAGCTCTTTGGCCTTTAAACAGGCAGCGAAAAACCGGTTATGAAAAACGATCCCGTATGTTTTTTGAACGGGGGAGGCTTGGGTCAGCCGAACGATCTCGTCTGCCTCTTTGACAGAAACGCAGAGGGGCTTTTCGCAGTAAATCGACTTTTTGGCTGAAACGGCGGCCTGAAGTGCGTCGTAATGAAGGATATTCGGCGTACAGATATCGATGATGTCGATATCAGGGTCGTTGATCAGTGCTTCGACATCGTCATAGGCCTTGGGTATGCCGAACCGGCCGCACACCGAACGGGTCTTGTCGGGATGGGCTGTGCACAGAGCCTCCAATGACACCGAAAAAGGGACAGGATCGAAAAAGAAGGGAATATTGCGTATGCACCAAGCGTGCGTTCTGCCCATGTTTCCAAATCCGATGAGCCCGACCCGGAATTGTTTGTTTTGCATAACGGCCTCCCTTACAGTTAACTATGTAAACCAACCCAAACTATATTATACCTTCTTTTCCCGTCCAAATCAATAAGAACAGCCTTTTGCCCGGGAAAAGAATGACAAAATTTTGACTATGAACACGGATACATAGGCAGTTTTCACTTGACAGATCGCATTAAGTAAACTATCATTAAGTTAGTTTATCTAAATGGGAGGTGCAACGTGGTCAAATCATTGTTATCGCTGTTTGTTTCCGTCGTTTTGATTGCCATGAGTCTCTTGGCTTTCGCTTCCTGCAACTCGTCTGAGCAGGAGGTGCAGACGGATTCCGAGACGTCTGCGGACACCCAAGAATCGGCCGAAGAGACCGAGTCGATCCGGTCTTCAGAGACCGAAGAACAGGATCTGGTAGGCATCGGGATCCCGACGTTCGAAGGAGCCTCTTATACCGTACAGACCGATGAATCAGGGAGAAGCGTTTTTGAACTGTTCGCACCGGCCGAGGATCAGAACGGGAAGGTGGTCTCCAAAGTTTGGTTTCCATTCCGCTCCGAGGGACACACGCTCATCGTGCTCCGGCAGGATGCCGAGACATGGTGGCATATCGCCATCTGGACCGAGCATTATGTACAGCTGGAAGATGGCGACAAATTCTTGTTAGCATCCGTCAGGGAAGTGCACGTTCTCAAATCAGCTGATCAGGACGGAAAGTATTCTTATCCGGATTCGGGCTATTCCGCATCTCACGGCGTAAGAGTTCAGGAAAAGGTTCAGGAAAAAGGACTCGAGCAACTGCGGGCTGAACATATCCCTTCTTTTATCAACCTTTCGAAAGTGGCGGAATTTTTCAGGCTGCATATGAATAAAGACATCACAGGCGGGCCGGTCTATATTCTCTATGACAGCGACAGCGGGTCAGAACCTTTCCTCCAGACTGTCGAGAGTGTTCCCGAATTCGATTTCAGAATCGTCAGGGAAGCAGGATTTCTGATTGATTTAGATTGACCGTTTTCAAACGGTATCATTGCCTTTCGGGTCATTTCTTTTGCTCCCTTGTTTGTTCCGTCTCACGGGACAGAGAAGCCGAACGAATCATTTTTCACAGGAGGATGCGAGACCAAATTCGGCCGAGGCATTTTGCGAGTTTGGTATTCCCGATTGTTTCAATGCACACGGATTTACAGTTTGAAAAAGCCCTGGAAAAGGGCGGAATATCATTTTTGAAAAACGAAAAACTCGGTGCGCATTCCACTTTTCGGATCGGCGGGGAAGCGGATTTCTTTCTGGGCCCATCCGGACCCGAAGAATTGGGAACGTGCGTCCGGCTGTGCCTTCAGAACGGAATCAGATTCTGGATCGTCGGTAACGGCAGCAATACGCTCTTTTCCGACAAAGGCTTTCGAGGCGCCGTCATCGAGATGAAGCATATGTCTCGATTGGAGATCCGTGGGACAGAATTGACAGCACAAGCCGGGGTCATGATGCCCGTCCTCTGTGAGAAAGCCCGGCGAGCATCTCTGGACGGTGTCAATTTTGCGACAGGCATCCCGGGTACTCTGGGAGGTGCTGTGGCCATGAATTCCGGTTGCTATGGACAATGTATGGCCGATATCGTCAAGTGCGTCACCGTTTTTGATTCGGAAGAGGGTGTTTTCCGCTCTCTCGAACGAAAAGATCTTTCATTTGGAACAAGAGACAGCGTTTTTCTGCATCGTCCGTCGTGGATCCTTTGCGAGGCCACGCTGGAACTGGCAAAGGGATGCCGAGAAGATTTGTATGCGCAGGCCGAAGAGTTCAGACAGAAAAGGAGCTCCACTCAGCCTCTGGACAAACCGAGTGCAGGCAGTGTCTTTAAGCGCGCGGAAGGTCAGGAACCGGTCAGCAAACTGGTGGATCTGCTCGGATTCAAGGGGGCAAGGATCGGGGATGCGGCCGTTTCGGAAAAGCATGCCGGCTTCATCGTGAACGAGGGCAAAGCCACGCAGGAAGACGTGCTGGCGCTGGTCAGAAAGATCCAGCAAGCGGTATCGGACGCATACGGTTTTATCCCTGAACCGGAAATCAGGATCGTAGGAGAGTGATCTCATGGGATATACAGCGGACATCAAAAGAGAGCTTTTGTCGATTCCCGTCAAACACGCCTGCTGCAGGCAGATGTTTGTATCCGGACTGCTCTTTGGTTCGGAACCGACTCCGTACGGCGAACTGTGCGTGCGTTTCACGGATCCGGACATCCTGGACCAGACGGTACTGCTTTTACCTGCTCCCTACAAAAAAAACTTCCGGACAGCGCTGAAAACCGTGGGCAAAAATGTTTTTTCAGAATTGATTCTGCCTTCCCGGGAAGCATCGGACAGACACCAGTTCCTTTTGGATCATCCCGAAGAGGCTATCACGTTTACCTGTTCGAATTGTCAGAGCTCTTTTATCCGGGGCGTGTTCGTATCATGCGGATCCGTGACTGCCCCTCAGCAGGATAGTCATCTGGAATGCCGGATGGATGAAGTTTTCGCGGATGTTTTTAAGGAAAAACTCCAGGAAGCAGGTCTTTCTCCGGGGCTGATCCAAAGGGGCAGAAAGACCGGTGTCTACCTGAAGAACAATGCACAGATCCAGGATATGCTGGGCTTGATGGGAGCCAGTCGGGCAGAGTTCGAATACATCAATGAAAAAATACTTCGATCGTTGGTCAAGGAAGACCATCAGATCACCAATTATGAAATAGGGAACATGGCCCGTGCAGTCGAAGCGGCCCACCGCGAGATCATGGCGATCGAGCATCTGAAGGCTTTAGGCAGATTCTCGTCTTTGCCCGATCCGATCCGGTATTCAGCGAACCTAAGGCTGGAGCATCCGGAACTGTCGCTGAAAGCGCTTGCTCAGCTGCATACGCCTCCCATCTCTTCATCCGGCCTCAGCCACCGGATGAGGGTGATCATGCAAATGGGTCAACTACTCGGTGATTGAATCGCCGAGCATGGTATAGAATCCATGTGAAGTGTTCAAAGTGGTTGAGTAGGCTTTGAGATAGGTC
>CADBRS010000145.1 GCA_902797125.1 uncultured Ruminococcus sp. | reverse complement strand
TTTTTGATTTTTGTCAGGTCTAGGGCTTCTTTTTGAGTGGCTCTTCGGTGCCGTCCGGCCTCCGGATGACCGTATGGTCGAGCTGGGCCCGGAAAGAGGCTCTGAACTCGGCGAGATATTCCGCTCTGAGGTCGGCTCTTTCCAGCCTTTCCTCCTCAGTCAGTTCCCGCTGTTTGGCTATTGCGGCCAGTTCGTTGATCCGCGCGATTTTTTCGGGAGACATGTCAGCTGCGGATGTTCAATCCGAGTTTGAATTCCACGTCTTTGCGGATCTTGGAAGCGGCTTTTTCGGCTTCCTCAACGGTCAGGGTGTGATCCTTGGCACGCAGGACCACGTGCAGTGAGACGGATTTTTTGCCTTCTCCGACCTGAGGTCCGCGGTAGATATCGAACAGGGAAACGGTTTCTGTCAGTTTTCCGCCTGCGCGGGAAACGACGGCTTCCAGTTCTCCCACTTCCAGTTCTTCATCGCAAATGAAGGAGAAGTCTCTGGATACGGCCGGATATTTCGGAAGGGGCGTATAGTGGCAGTGCAGATCCGCATGAGCGAACAGTGCGTCCAGATCCAGATCCGCGACATAGGACGTGACGGTCAGATCGAAATTCTGCGCCGTCAGAGGATGGATCTGTCCGAAGATGCCGAGCACGGATCCGTCTTCCGCTACCACGCGGGCGCAGCGTCCCGGATGGTAGATCTGGTCATCGGAGCAGGACTTGAAAGACGCGCCCTTGATTCCGCTGGCTCTGAGGACTGCCTCGACCACGCCTTTCAGCGTGTAGAAGTTTTTCTTGTTTCCGTACATGCCGACGACAAGACGGGTCTTCTCATCCGGCAGTTCGTCCACGGATTCTTTGGGCAGATAGATGCTGGCCACTTCGAACAGGCTGACCTGCTCGTTGGAGAAATTATTGTTGCGGGACAGGACTTCGAGCATAGAGGGAACGGCAGTCGTCCGCATGACGCTCGTGTCTTCTCCCAAAGGATTCGAGATCACGACGGAGCGGCGAAGCGCGCTGTCTTCGGGGAGCCGGATCTTGTCGTAGTTTTTGGGGCTGACGAACGTGAACGTCTGGATCGAGGACAGCCCGATGCCCAGCAGCGTGTTTTCCATATTGAAAACGTACTGCTGACGCGGTGTGCGGCCGCCCTGGGTCGCTTCAGCCCGGAATGTTGCGGAAGGAATCGAGTTGTAGCCGTAGATACGGACGACTTCCTCGGCAATATCGTTCATGCACCGGAGATCGGCGCGGTAAGAGGGAACGGTGATCTTGCCGTTCGAGACGACGCATCCGAGACGGGTCAGTGTGTCGATCATGGCAGATTCAGGGATATCCGTGCCCAGGAACTGGTTGTAGCGTTCCGGTTCGAAAGGCATCTGATAGAGCGGTGTTTTGCCCGGATAGACGTCTGCCTCGCCGTCGACCACAGTTCCGCATTCAAGCATTTCGATCAGCTCGCAGGCGCGGAGCAGGGCATTCTGACAGTTTTCCGGATCCAGACCTTTTTCGTATCTGGAGGAAGATTCGGTGCGCAGACCGTTCTTCTGGGCCGTCCTTCTGACGGACGTGCCGAGGAAACATGCTGATTCGAACACGACCACGGACGTGTCGGGCTGGATCTCGCTGTTGGCGCCACCCATGACGCCGGCGAGTGCGCAGGCTTTTTTGCCGTCTGCGATGACCATCATGGAAGAATCGAGGATATGATCCTTTTCATCCAGGGTTTTGAAGGGCTCGCCCTCCTGAGCGCGTCTGACGATGATCTGTTTGCCCTCGATCATGCGGTAGTCGAACGCATGCATCGGCTGACCGTATTCGAGCATGACGTAGTTCGTGATGTCGACGATATTGTTGATCGGCCGGACTCCGCTGGCTCTCAGGTAGCGGCGCAGCCACTGAGGCGAGGGCTGGATCTTGACGTTTTTAACGACCTTGCCCATATAGCGCAGGCACAGATCGGGACAGTCGATGGAAACTTTGAGGTAATGATCGATGGAGTCCTTGCGGTCCGGATGACGGACCTCAGGTGCCTGGATCTTCAGAGATCTGTTGAATGTGACGGCGGCTTCTCTGGCCAGTCCGATCACGGAAAGGCAGTCCGGACGGTTGGAGGTGATCTCAAACTCAACGACCGTGTCGTTCAGATCGAGCACTTCGTTGACGGAACGGCCGATGTCTTCGTCGCTCCCGTCCAGAATGAGAATACCGTCCTCAAATTTGCCGGGGCAGTCGTGTGCGTCCAGACCGAGCTCCGCCATTGAGCAGAGCATGCCGTTGGATTCCACGCCTCTCAGTTTACCGGCCTTGATGGTGACGCCTCCCGGAAGTTTGGAAGGGGAGAGTGCGGCCGGCACGAGATCGCCTACATGCACGTTCTGTGCGCCAGTGACGATCTGTTCAACGCGGTCCGGTCCGACCTTGACCTGACAGATCCACATGTGATCCGAGTCGGGGTGACGGACCATTTCGAGTACGCGGCCGACGACCACGTTTTCGATATCCTCACCCAGTTTTTCATAGCCTTCGACTTTGGAGCCGCTGTCGGTCATCCCGTCGCAGAAGGTTTTGTCATCGATGTCGGAAACATCAACATATTGCAAAAGCCAATTTCTGGATAGATTCATGTTAATGCCTCCTTTCAGAACTGATTCAAGAATCTGGCATCGTTATCCGTGAAGAGACGGATATCGTCGATGCCGTAACGGGTCATGGCCACACGCTCGATGCCCATGCCGAATGCAAAGCCGCTGTAAACTTCCGGGTCGATCCCGCAGTTGGACAGGACGAACGGATGGACCATGCCTGCGCCTAGAATCTCGATCCAGCCTTCGCCCTTGCAGACGCGGCATCCGCATCCGCCACAGACGAAACAGGATACGTCGACTTCGGCCGAAGGCTCTGTGAACGGGAAGTGATGGGGTCTGAAACGGATCCTTGTGGAATCTCCGAACATCTTTTTGGCAAACGTTTCAAGCATGCCTTTCAGATCGCCCATGGTGATGCCCTTGTCCACGACCAGACCTTCCATCTGATGGAAGAGCGGCGAGTGCGTGGCGTCCAGTGCATCCGAACGGTAAACGCGACCGGGGGATATGATCCGGATCGGGGGCTTCTGTTTTTCCATGACGCGGACCTGAACGGGAGAGGTCTGGGAACGGAGAAGTACCTTGTCCGAAATATAGAACGTGTCCTGCGTGTCTCTTGCCGGGTGACCTTCCGGGATATTCAGGGCCTGGAAATTGTAATAATCCAATTCTACGTCCGGGCCTTCCGCAATGGAGAAGCCCATGCCGATAAAGATCTCTTCCATCTCGCGCTGAACGCGGTTCAGAGGATGGAGGTGACCGACGGAGGGCTCTTCGCCGGGCATCGTGACATCTATTTTTTCACTCTTCAGTTTAGCCTGCAACAAAAGGTCTTTGGCCTGAGCCGCACGGCGGGAGATCTCCTGCTCGATGCTCTCTCTGACTTCGTTGGCCAACTGACCGATCTTGGGACGCTCTTCCGGTGACAGCTGACCCATCGAGCGGAGTACGCTCGTCAGTTCACCTTTTTTGCCCAAATACCGGACTCTGATCTCTTCCAGATCCGCATTGACGTCGGCCAGGTTCTGTAAAGCCTCTTTACGGATCTGTTCCAGTTTTTCTCTCATTTTTTCCTCCAAAAAAAAGAATCCCGCTCCTGTTTTCAGGGCGAGACAAAATGTTACGCGGTACCACCTGAATTGCTTTTTCAAGCCACTCAATACGGATAACGGCGCTGCCCGGATCCGGCTTTGACCGGATCAGCTCGGAAGGGAAATGCCGCAAGCACGTTCCGAACGGCTTTCAGCCTGGACCGTTCTCTCTGATGAAACGCGTGATCTTACCGCTCACTTCGTTATAGCTTTTAACCATTCTATGATATCATAAAATGATCAAATGCGCAACAATTTTATAAAAGATTTTTCGCATACGGACGCCATTCACGTATTCTCGCTTGGCGAACTGTAACGGTCGACGGCATATTTGGGATCGTAATAGATTTTGTCTTTTTCGACAAACGTCCATTTGCCGTCCCGGAACGAGAGGATATTGACCGAACAATTGAGCGGGACGGAGCCCTGCCAGAAATCCGTCGGATCGTCATAGAGGGGGTTGAGCATGGCGCGGACGGCAAAGCCATGTGATGAAACGAGCACGTTGCCCGAAACGGGGTTCGCGGCCAGATCATCCAGGAAGGATTTGGTCCTGGCGCAGACTTCCCGGGCGGTTTCGCCTTTTTCGATTGGATCCATCAGGAAGGGATTGGTGTGGAACAGCCGCATTTGCTCGGGATCGATGTCGGATTGACCGATATAGGCGCTTTTTCCTTCCCAGGTCCCGATGGACATCTCGATCACGCGCTCATCCAGCTCGACAGGCAGATCTTTTTGACCCGCAGATTCCAGAATGGCGGCGGTCGTCTGGCGGGCGCGGATCAGCGGGCTGCTGATAGCCTTTTCAAAAACGATGCCTTCCCGCTTGAAAGCTTCGCCGGTCCATTTGGCCAACAGCAATCCGCTCGGATTGAGAGGGGTGTCCGTTCGACCCTGGAGCAGGCCTTTTTCGTTGTAGGGTGTCTCGCCGTGTCTGATGAGGTAAAGTGTCATGATTTCCCCTTATGTTTTGACATTTTGCTTTTCGAACGAGATTTTACCACGAGGACGGCACAAACACAATACTTTCTGGACCAAAAAGGTAATCTGATGACCGAAGTCGCTGGGGTGAACTGTACGATGAGTGAATCGATGTTCGGGACTCCGGAGAAACCATGTTCCAGCAGCACCGACAGCCTGACAGATTCCTTCCGAAAAGAAAGCGGAAAAACAGAAAAACGGCTTGCCAAAAAGCTAAAAATAAGGTACTATGAAGATAGTAATTTGCAGATCATTCCTTTACTCTATCGAGGAGGGAACGGTCTGGATAAAGCAACACAAGAAAAGAGGCGGTTTCATGCGTAAACATCCATTCGTTCTGCTGATATCATGTCTTCTGCTGGTCGTGATGCTGTTCAGTTCATGCTCAGTCATATCCGACAAACACGGCCGGGAAGATTCTTCGACCGAATCAGAAAAAGAAGCCATCGAAAGCCATACCGAAACAGAACCCGGATCCGAATCGGAGCCGGGTCAGGAAACGGAAAAGCCGGCTGACCCGGAAACGGAAAAGCCGACCGATACGGAGACGGAGCGGGAGTCTGAAACACTCGATCCGAACGCTTTGTATCATATCTATCCCGCATGCAACTGGGGCAATGATACGAAAGGTACTGCCGAAGATGCGTTTACCATGGGCAACAGTATCAATGCCCAGAATTTTGCTCCGATCGACGTCAGCATGATGAAGTATCTTGAACTTGATCTCTATATCCCGGACGTAACGAACCTGTCCGGAATCACGACGAACACTCAATTCGAGATCACCTCTTCCGGTATATGCGATCAACAGGAATTCAACTGGACCGGAGGCACGTTCCTGACCGGGATCACGCTGGTAAACGGCTGGAACCATATCAAAAAGATATTGCCCTCGTCATCCGGCTGCGATATGACGCGCGTCAACTTTTTGCGCTGGTACTGGGTCTCGCCCAACAAGGAGATCCCCGGGTGCAAGATCGCAAATTTGTGTTTTACGAACGATGAAAGCATCGAGCCGCCTCGAATCGACATCGAGTTCGGACCGCTGACTCCGTTCATTCCGCAAACGGTCTACGAGACCGAAGACGTACCCGTCGCACTGATCGATATCACGAAAGCCCCGTATTCAGCCGATTCGACTGGGAAACTGGATGTGACGGATCTCATCAATATGGCGCTCCGACACGTTTATTCCAAGGGAGGAGGCACCGTTTGGATGCCTGCCGGCACCTACCTGATCTCTGACCAGATCACCGTTCCCGCCTTCTGCACGCTGCGGGGCGACTGGCAGAATCCCGAAAAGGGCACGAACTACGGGACGGTAATCATTGCGGACGTACAGGAAGCCGTGGCCACCAATGACAACGGTCTGTTCATGCTCGGCGGCGCCGCGGGCGTCAACGGGTTGACCGTCTACTATCCCAAACAAAGCATCCAACACGTTCGGCAATATCCGTTTACATTCTATTTCAACGGAAAGATCGGCGGCAATATGCTGGCTTCCGTCACGAACTGCACGGTCCTGAACGGATACAAAGGAATTGGCGTGTGCACCGACAAGACGTCCGTCCACGAGATGATGACGATCGATCATTTCTACGGGACATTCTTCCATACCGGCGCGGAACTGCGCAACTCATCCGACGTGGGCACGTGCAAGACCATCCACATCGGCCCTCAGTACTGGGTCAATTCTCCGTACAACAAAGTCGGAGACACAGAAGCTCTGGTCACGGACTACCTTCAGAACGAAACGACCGGACTGCTGATCGGAGACCTTGAATGGACCGAGTTTTCGGATATCGTGATCACCAGTTGCTGTTACGGGATCCACATCGTCAAGGGCGAACGGATCGATTTTGCCGGATCCTTCTTTGACACGCACGTGACGGACACATTGGTCGCGCTTCAGATCGACGCCATCGACAACAGATGGGGCATGACCGTGGCCAACAGCAATTTTGAAGGTGATTCCGGAAGCGTGATCAACCGCTCTCAAGGCATTGTCAAGATGCTGAACGTGAACACGGTTGGCCGCGTTCAGGGCACGGTGACGAAAACCAGCGCACAGTCGGTGTCCGGGACGCTTTATGATCCGGATGCTTCTTATCAGAAAGTCAAGCCGATCCTTTACGTGTTCGAAGGAGACAATGAAGGGAAAACAGACGTTTCGTCAGCTCTTCAGAAAGTGCTCAATGAGGCCGGGAAGACCGGCGGCGTAGTCTATATCGGCGGCGGTTATTACCTTTTGAACAACTATCTGACGGTTCCTGCCGGCGTTGAACTCCGCGGTTCTGCCGGAGCGCCCGGAAGAGATCAAGGCGGCGTGACCAAAGGCACGGTGCTGCTCGCCGCGTACGGGGACGGCCCGGATCAAACGCCTTCGAGCCGCGCGCTGATCACGCTCGGTTCCGGAGCCGGCGTCAACGGACTCCGGATCGTATACCACAAAAACGGACCGTCGAACGGAGCGGACATCAAGACGTCCTACGCGATCCGCGGAAACGGTGATCACGTCTATTGCGTCAACTGCGCCATTCTCGGCGCCGCATACGGGATCGATTTTTCAGGATGCGATCATCACTATATCAAGAAACTCTGCAGTGCCTGCTACTACAACGTCATGAAGGTCGGCGGCGACAACGGCGTCATCGAGGGCTGTCTCCAGAACGGCACGGTCATGCAGCGCATCGGCTCGTCCCTTTACGCCTTCTGCGAGAACTGGATCACGGGCGGAACTCTGTTCTCTGATTTCTTTGAACCGATCACCCGTCCGTCTCTCAACTATCTGATCATCACCGAAGGGAACAATCAGACCGTCTATCATACGTTCGCATACGGGCCTTATGATTTCCTGACCAATCAGGGCGGTGAGAACGCGATCGTTTTCAATGTCGGTTCGGACAATATCGGCGGCATACAGACCAAACAGACGGCGGGTTCGATGACCGTCATCGGGGCTCTCCGGTATAACGGCAGTTCTTACAAACTGTCCGGCGGCAGCCTCAATCTCTATATCCGGTTGACGATCAATGATAAGACCGAAGAAGACCTCGAACTGGTCTATCATGCACCGGGAGAGGGAGGAATCCTCTATTCGGTCAAGCCGAATATCGCCTGGGCTACGGATACGAAATCGACGACCCGCACGTTTACGATGGGCAACAGTACGAACCAGTATTTCAAATTCGATCCTGTCGATCTGACGGGGATGCAGTATATCGAGTTTGATCTCTATATCCCGGATATCACGAACTACAACAATCTGACGAAGAACTCGGAGTTCGAGATTTCATCGGCCGGCATCTACGACAAAGAGGAAACCATGTGGAACAACGGCTCGTTCCTGAACGGGCAGACGATCGTCCAGGGTTGGAATCATATCAAAGTGCCGCTCAAAGATTTTACTGCGACAGATAAAACTGCGGTCAACTGGATCCGCTGGTACTGGGTCGAGCCCCAGGCGTCGATCTCGGGATGCAAGATCGCCAATTTCAGATTTACCGCTGACGGCAGCGTTGAACCGTCTTGAACTTATTAAACTGAAAGGATGCATGGATCATGTCATTGGAAGGGAAAACACTTTATACGATTCAGGTCGAACCGTTTTTGAAAGAATTCGGAGAGGACACAGTCTGCCGCTATGACGCCTTAAAGGCGGTCGTGGCCGTTCAGGGACTCCGCAACAGACAGGGCCCCGAACTGTTCCTGTTCTGGGCCGATCACGATACGTTCTGGCTCCGGTATATGATGGAGCCGGACCACTTCATGCACGGCATGGAGATCCGCTCGATCGACTCTTTTGACGAGTTTCTGAAACTGTATGGCCCGTTCATCAAAAAACAGGGTCTCGCTCTCTGGGATTATGCGGTGCCCGCCACGATGAACGTAGCAACGACGGCATGCGGGATCGACGGGTTCATACCCGTTCGTTCGGGAAGCAACATCGCTGACCGGATCATGAAAGCGACAGGTGCTGCCTGCAGACTGGATCTGGTGGGCAAATTCACCGGAAAGGGCACGATCCCGGACACGGACCGTCCGTCATCCGGTTCGGCCAAATGCGATGCCTATCTCTGGGCTCTGGCTAAATATTTCGATCAGACGAACGACCGGCTGCTGGTCTACAACGTGGACGCCTACAGCTGGGATGCGGAAAAGCCTTATTATCCGGATCTCGGAAACGCTTTCGTCCCCAACCACGACTATGCCATCATGAAAAAGGCGTTCGTGTTTGACGTCAGCTGCTGGGGAGATGAAGTCCCCTGCGATGATCCGAATCAGCCTCTGGGCACCGATCTGGCAACCATGAAGGAGATCCTTCAGCGGCAATATGACCGTACGGAAGGCAAGACCATGACGCAGGTATGCGGGTTCAATCCGTGGCAGCTGAAATATACGAGTCACAAGAACCACGGCAAGCACGAGGGCGTCGAATCGGAATGGATGTTCACCGAGATCATCAGTTGCTACAACTGCGTCAAAGACGCGGATGCGTACGGGTACTGCGGTTTGGCCAACGCGTCGGTTTACACCCAGTATCCGCTGGATGAAAAATACAAAAATCACCGTCCGAAAGAGGAAATGAAATTCGATCCCAAGAACACATATGTGCTGTTCTATGTGGGAGACTATGACGCAGGAGCGTGGACTGCCCGCCACATTCCGAAGTGGTATAACGACCCTGCACTGGGCAAGAATCCTTTGATGTGGTGCTTCAATACGAACCTGTCCGAGCGGATCCCGATGGCTTTCGATTTCGTCTACAAACGATTCACGGACAACGATTATTTCCAGGCCGGCGACTCCGGCGCGGGCTACAACAACCCGGCTTTGCTCTATGAGCCCAGGAAACATTCAGGACTTCCGAGCGGAGTTGAGGCCAACGTTGCGCACAATAAGTACTATTTCGACAAATTCGATCAGCAGATCATCGGTTTTGTTATCGATGGCTGGAACCTGACGACCCGTGAAAATATGGCGGATCTTGCCCGCTTTGCACCGATGGGTGCCGGCGGCAACCACTTCCCGCGTGAGACGCAGGTCGTGAACGGAGGCGTATTCATTCAGCATTCCAGCGATCTGGGAGCTGAAAACCTGAATTTGGAGCGCGCTTTGGAGTTGGCTTTCTATGCGATCGACCATTATCCTCCGGAAAAGCGGTTCCACATTTTCCGCACGATCCTGGTTTCTCCGACCAACCATGACAAACTGATGAAGGCCATGAAAGAGAGAAGGCCTGAAGCCAATTTCGTTTTCTGCGATCCTTACAATTTCTTCCGGATGGCCAAGGAAGCGAAAGAAAAAGGACTGACTTACTGATCTGTTTTGCATGGAGGGTCTATGTGGCCTGTAAACAGTCAAGAACCCACCGCTTAGACTCTGAAGAGTCTTGAAGCGGGGGCTTGTAGAGGATATTGTATTTCAGTATCTTTTGCGAGCCGA
>CADBRS010000144.1 GCA_902797125.1 uncultured Ruminococcus sp. | reverse complement strand
GGCGTTTTGGATGGCCTGCTCCAGTTCGGGCGTCATTTTGCCCTGCTCGGAGATCAGATTGAATACTTCTTCCTTGCGCTTTTCCAACGCGCGCAAAGACGTCAACCGGTCGTTCAGATCCCGGAGGACCGTATCATCCAGTCCACCCGTTACTTCCTTACGGTACCGGGAGATGAAAGGGATCGTGTTGCCCTCATCGATCAGTTCGACCGTTTTTTCAACCTGTTCCTGCTTCAGTCCGAATTCCTGTGCGAGTTGTGCTATTACTGTCATAATTTCTGTCTTTCCTGCTCTTAATGGAGATTATTTGTCATTTGGCCGTGCAATTGTCAGAGATCAGACTGCCGATCTGCTCGGAGGGACCGTCTATCACTTCTCTGAATCCTTCGGTATGGACGGAATCCATGATCAAAGTGCGGATTTCCGCTCTTTTCTTGAGCGACAGCAGGACGTTCTTCCGTCCTGTTCCGCTTCTGCGCACCGCAGTTACGTGGCGAAGCACCATCGTGTCCACCAGACCGAAATTCTGGATATATTCTGCTCCGTCTGCGGAATCGTCTTTTTCAAGGATCGTCAGACCGTCGATCTCGAGATAATCGATGTGCGGATAGATGCCCGGATATTCGTATGCATCGATCGATTTGGGCGTCGTCGCATAGAAAGGCAGCCCCAGTTCGAACAGTGCTCTCTTGTCGCACGGGTCGATGTGGCGGATATTCTTGCAGACCAGGGAGCGGATCTCGCCTCCGACGGAAAACAGCATCGGATCTCTGTAATCGTAATTCGGAGCCGTCTGTTTCAAATCGATATTTTCAAAGAGCATATCTCCGAATTGACCGCACGTTTTGTCCGGGAACCAGCTGTTGATATAAAAGCCGAAACTGCGGTAAGTGCCGATCACATTCCGGACCGTCAGTCTGTCGATCACGCCTGTGCCGCGGGAGAGGACCCGGATTGCCTGATCCGCGTCGTCCAGCATCACTCCGTCGACGATCACGTCGGTGATGGAGGAAACGCCGTCCTGTTCGTCGGGACCGATGTTCATAAAATCGTCGCCGACCCGTCCGCCTACGTTCCGGACCGTCAGGAACTGACCGGGACCCCAGAAATGGAATCCGTCCTGGTTGTTCGCGTGCATGCGCCCCGGAAGTTCGAGCCAGACGTTTTCGATGCGGCAGTTCTTGAAACAGCCGACCGTGACGGCAAACGTTCTGAAGTCCCTGACGTTCAGGTCTTCGATGACCAGATTTTCGACGCCGTAGAACTCGATCGCAAAAATGTATTTCGCGTCTTCGCTCTCCATGTGGACTTCTCCTGGCAGAAAGGCCCGGTGATGCACCTGATTGGCACAATTCTGATTGTATGTGCCGCCTTTCAGCGTGATATTTCTGTTGCTGATCTCGGTCTTGTTGATATCCCAGTTGGTCACGATGCTGTCATCGCTTCCGTCTTTCTGGTAGAACCCGCAGTCGCGGGTCAGACATTCGATCGTCGTATTGTCGTGAAGCCTTAAATGCGTCACCAATGCGGCTCCGTCCATAACCAGACGGACGCCTCCCTCCTCCACGGCCAGATCCAGAATTTTCTGCAGAGCTTCGGTGTTATCCGTGCCTCCGCCCTTGTGGACGTCTGAGTCCAGAGTCATATAGTCGCTGGCTAAAAAAGTTCTAATTTTTCTCATATGAGTGATCTCCTCAAAAAGCTCAAAGTTGGTAGTCTTATCTGTCAAACTGTCTGGATATTTTTTCAAGAAGCGATCGGATCTCCAAATGCTGCGGACAGATGTGTTCGCACTTGCCGCATTTGATGCAGTCGGAAGCCCGGCCCTTATTCTCCACGAACCGGTTGTACTCCGCCCGGAAGTCCACAGGCTTCTGCAGTGCCCGTGCGTTCGCACAGGAGAAGAGGTCCGGGATCGGGATCTGTTTCGGACATCCTTCGATGCAATAGCGGCAGGCCGTACAGGGGATCACGCGCTGCTGCCTGATGATGTCCCTGACTTTCCAGACCTGTTCCTTCTCTGCGTCTGTGAGGGGTTCGAAATCTTTCATCGTGCGGATATTGTCCTGCATCTGTTCAATATTGCTCATCCCGGACAGGACCATCATGACGTTCGGATAAGAGGCGCAAAAACGAAGCGCATACCCTGCGTCGCTGCACCTGCGCACTTTGTCGAACTCGGTGCGGGCCTGCTCAGGAAGATTGGCCAGCTGGCCGCCCTTGACCGGTTCCATGATGATGATCTGTTTGCCGTAGCGCTCGCAGACTTCATATGTTTTCCGACTCTGCACTCCTGGATCTTCCCAGTCCAGATAGTTGATCTGGAGCTGGACAAACTCGACTTCCGGATGATCCTTCAAAATCTGTTCGAGCACATCCGCGCTGTCATGGAACGAGATGCCCAAATGACGGATCAGCCCTTTCTTTTTCAGTTCGAAGCAAGTCTCGTAAGCCCGGCATCTCTGGAACTTTTTGTAATTATTCCGGTTTTGAGCATGCATCAGAAGATTGTCAAAATACGACACCCCGCAGATGCTGAGCATTTCCCTGACGTAAGGCTCGACCTCTTCCTCTTTGTCAAAATAGGGTTCGGAAAGCTTATCCGTCAGCAGATAGGCGTCTCTCGGATAACGGTCAGTCAGGCAATGCCGGACGGCTTTTTCGCTGAGTCCTCCGATATAGCCGTGAGCCGTGTCGAAGTAATTGAATCCTGCCTGAATGAACTCATCCACCATCTGACAGACCTGATCGAGATCGACCTGATCTCCGATCATGGGCAGCCGCATGGTTCCGAAGCCGAAATTCTTCTGGATCACACCGATCATTTTGAGGCACCTCCTACGGGTTTCGCACTTACCTATATTTTATAATATTTATAATGCTATGTCAACAAAAAACGCATCTCCGCTCACTTTTCCGTTTCCATGCAACAGAAATTGTGGTACAATGAAATCACTTCAAGCATCGGAGGCTTTCCAATGTTCCTGTCTTCGC
>CADBRS010000143.1 GCA_902797125.1 uncultured Ruminococcus sp. | reverse complement strand
CCTTTGAGATAGATGCCGACCCAGTCTCCCTGTCCGTTCGAATTCGCGGTCACGAGGATGTGGTCGCCCACATCGTATACGGTCTTGTCCGTGCTGAGCGGAACAGTATCTGCCAGTGACCCAAGCGGGAAGCACACCAGCAGGATCAGGCAGGCGAGAATGATAGATATCGATTTTTTGATATGCATACACAAGATCCTTTCGAATCGATTTTTGGAATCTTTATTGTAGCACATTCCGGCTGATCTGTGAACTGTTTTTGCTTCATTGGCAAACAAAAAAGGGGCAATCGAGTGCCCCTCTTCGGTTATCCATCGTGAAAAACGAGTCCAAATTATTTGATTTCGACTGTGGCGCCAGCTTCCTGAAGAGCTGCAGCGACTTTGTCGGCTTCCTCTTTGGAAACGCCTTCTTTAACTTTCTGCGGAACGCCTTCGACCATGTCTTTAGCTTCCTTCAGGCCCAGTCCGGTGATTTCACGGACAGCTTTGATAACATTCAGCTTCTTGTCGCCGAAACCGGTCATGACAACGTCAAACTCGGTCTTTTCTTCAGCAGCGGGAGCAGCAGCGCCACCGGCAACTGCAACACCAGCAACGGGAGCAGCGGCAGATACGCCGAATTCTTCTTCAACAGCTTTAACGAGTTCGTTCAGTTCAAGAAGTGTCAAACCTTTAATCTCATCAATAATAGCGGTAATCTTTTCAGATGCCATGGTAATTTCCTCCATTAATCATTGCCTTGTAGGCGATTGTTGTTTGGCAGACCGAATCAGGCCTCTGCCGGAGCCTCTTGTGTTGCGGGAGCTTCTGCCTCGCCACCCTGCTTCTCAGCGATCTGAGAGAGCAAATTGGCCAATTTGTAAAGCGGAGACTGAATGCTGCCCAGGATCTTTGCAATCATTACTTCTCTTGTCGGGATACCGGCGAGTTCTTCAACGGTAGCAACGTCGATGACGGCGCCGTCAAGGTAACCGGCCAGAATCGTGAAAGATTCGATCTTGGCTGCATATTCTTTGATCACTTTTGCGGGGGCAATCGGATTATCTGAAGCAATGGCGATAGCGGTCATGCCGTTCAGGCATGTATCCTTGCTGATGCCGTTCAGACCGGCTTCTGCGCATGCACGGGATGTCAGGGTGTTCTTGACAACCTTATATGTGACACCGTTCTCACGGAGCGCTTTACGCAGTTTTGTGTCGTTCTCAACAGAAATCCCTTCGTAGTTAACGATTACACCTGCAGGAGAGTTCTTGATTTGCTCAGCCAGATCAGCAACGGCTTGCTTTTTCTTGTCAAGAATTGCGGTACTTGGCATTTTGTATTCCTCCTACATTGGAATTGCTATATGGCAGGTACATATAACAAAAAATCTTTCAACCGGCTCGAAAGCATAAGCCGACAGAAAGATACACAAAAGAACGTATATGCTTTCCTCGGCAGGGAGCTTTCGCAATTACCGGAGACCTGCTGTCTTAGGATAACGCGTGAATTCTATCACAAGTTTTTGCCTATGTCAATACTTTTTTACTTATTTTTAGCGAAAAACCGACGCTTTTTTGGGCTTTGCCAGAAAAAACTCCGGCGATTTCGGAATTGCTCAAAATCGCCGGAAGTTTTTGTCATGAGTAAAGAATCATAACTCAGTGACACTTTTTATCTTTGAGATCTTTTCTGCTTTTTTCCGGATAGGATGACAGCCGTTATTGCAACTGTGCAGACGACCATCAGGATGATCCACAATTCGAGCTGACTGCTGTCGCCGGTCAGCGGGGACATGATCTCGGCCTGGGAAGGACAGACTGTGAATTCCGTCTGGATCTCGCCGTTTGTAAACAGAATGGTCAGGGTGTGTGTGCCCCAGTGCAATCCGTTGAGTGCCTCCGGAAGGATCGTAACGATGGTGCTGCCTTCGGTCACGGTGTAGTCGACATCTTTTTTCAATTCAACGTTGCCGATTCGGACGCCCGAAAAATGCGCGAAGGACGTGTCCAAGGCTCCCGTCAGCTTGACGGTCACAGTCAGACCCGTGTCGCTGTCTCGGGTGAAAGTCAGTTTTTCATCTGTTTCAGATACGAAGGTATAGTCCGGTTTTACGACCGTAATGATGACGGGACCGAATAAAAGATCCTCATGGTTGTCGTCGCCGCAGTAGCGGATAAGGATGGGATATTCTCCTGTGGCAGTGCACTGAGGAATTTCCTCGGACCAGTTTTCACCTCCGTCGGTGCTGTACTGGACACTCAAATAGCCTTCAGGCAGTTTGGAAGGCGCAGCCACGAGGGGCTGTTCTCCGGTCTCTTCGACCAGCGTCAGGGAAATACCCGGCTTTTCTTCATCCGGGAGCGAGGCTGCCGCGGGCAAAGCCTTTGCCACTTCGATCATCAAGGTTTCGGTGACCGTTGTGTAGTTGTCTTTGTCCTCGGGTGTGAAAGTCGCGGAGAAGGGATTGCTCCCCCTGTTTCCGACCGCGGTCGTGAGCGGGTCGTCCCAGGCCCAGCCATCAGGTAGCGTCACCTCTTCAAGGGTCTGTCCGTAAGTCGCTTTCAGTCCCTCCGGAACGGTATAGTCCGGAGTCGCAGGGGAGACGGTCACGGTCGCCTTGCATGATGTTGCAGATGCGGTCTCGAGATTGTCCGCGCGGGTGGCCGTCACGATGCAGTAATAGTCGTAAGTGCCAGCCCCAAGGCCTGAGGGAACGGTATAATTGGCTTCCTCGGCACCTTCGATGGCTTGGCTTTCCGCGTCACCGGGCATGCCAGAATACCATTGGTAGGCGCTTACGGTATGACCGTCTGCGGCCGTGGCGGTCACAGACAAAATGTTTTCGGAATTATATCCGTATGTCAGAGACACATTGGAGGGATCTTTCGTGATGGTCGGTGCGGTGGCGGGAAGTGGATCCCATTGTGCGTAGAGATGCAGGTCGGAGCTGATCCGGACGTTATCTTGGCCTTCAAAAGAATCGTCTCCGGTCCCGTCCGGTTCCGTGTTCCATCCGGCAAATTCATATGCTTCGCGGGTCAAACCGGCTGCGGGAAGCGGCGTCTCGGTATCCTGCCGGATGAATATTGCCTTGGTATCACCGGTTCCACCGTTCGGGTCAAGGATGACTGCGGCCCGTTTGTTCTGTTTCAGGACAAAGGACGGCAGGAACTCAGGCAGTGCTTCTCCGAGGACTGTGGTTCCGAGAGCCGGTATATAGTGGAACAAAAACCGCTCTGCGTCTCTCACGTTTTGATCCTGTTGGTCCGTCAGTTCTTCAAGGGTAAGCAGGTAGTCCCGCTGGTCGATCGCTTTGAAAAAGAACTGGAGCCAGTTGTAGTAGTCGAAATTATATGCGAGATCGTATGCCGCAGCATGGATCCCGGCCTCATCCAGATTCTGTATCCCCGAGAGATCTGCATAATCTTCTTCGTGTTCGGAAATCCAGGTATTGGCGCTGATGATCCCGAATGCGTCGAAATAGTCTGCAAACGTTTCAAAAACATCGGTATATTCAAGCATGGCCCGCGCCATGGCCCTGATATTATTTTTTTTAACCGCTGTTTGTGCGTCTTGAGATGCGGCAT
>CADBRS010000142.1 GCA_902797125.1 uncultured Ruminococcus sp. | reverse complement strand
GACGGCGAAGGTCGCGCCATGCACAAATCACTCGGCAACACAGTCAGCCCGGATGAGATGGTCAAAAAATACGGCGGAGATCTGGTCCGCATGTGGGTCGCTTCTTCAGACTATCACGTGGACGTGCGCTGCTCGGATGCCATCTTCAAACAGCTTTCGGACATCTACCGTAAGATCCGCAACACGGCCCGTATCATGCTGGCCAATCTGAACGATTACGATCCGTCCAAAGACGCCGTGGCAGAAAAAGAAATGCTTCCGCTGGATCTCTGGATCATGGCCCGCATGAACGACATGATCAAAGAGTGTTCGGAAGCTTATGACAGATATGAGTTCCATGTCGCCTACCATGCGATCAACCGTTTCTGCACGATCGATATGTCCAAACTGTATATCGATATCACGAAAGATAGAATGTACACGAGCGAAGCAGACAGTGTGGAACGCCGTTCCGCTCAAACTGCACTCTACTACGTGCTCTCCGGTATGACCCGGCTGCTCGCTCCCCTGATCTCGTTCACGGCAGAGGAGATCTGGCGGTGCATGAAGCACGTCGAGGGCGAGAACGAGGCTTCCGTCTTCCTCAATCCGCTGCCTGAATACGATGCCGCATTTGCAGGCCGCCATCAGGAGCTGAAAGACGGATGGGATCATTTGTTCGAACTCAGAGACGACGTGATGAAAGCTTTGGAACTGGCGCGCGCCGAAAAGATGATCGGCAAGTCTCTGGATGCCAAAGTGGATATCTATACCACGGATGAGAAGGACTTCAAGACCCTGGATCATTTTGCCGAGGATCTTGCTACGGTGTTCATCACTTCCGGCGCTAAAGTCCATATGGCAGAGTCGCCCGAAGGCGCATTTACCGAAACGGATTCCGGCATCGGCGTCGTCGTGTCCGGTGCCGACGGATGAAAATGCGACCGCTGCTGGTCCTATTCCGTTTCAGGGATCAAGACTGAGGACGGATTCCTGTGTGACAGGTGCCGCAAGATTTTGAAACTTTGAAAAAGCAGACTTGCGGGCGGGACCGGCCTGCAGATAAAGACTCACTTTGAGGACGGCCCGGACTGAGCCGTCCTCGATATCTGATTGGAGATTTTTCATGTATCTTTTGATTGGAATCATTGCTTTTGTGATCGGTGCCGACCAGCTGACGAAATGGCTGGTCGTGACGCATATCCCGCTCGGCGAATCCGTCGAATTGATTCCCGGAGTGTTCAGGTTCACATACATCCGCAACGAGGGAGCCGCGTTCGGTATGCTGGCAAATCACAGGTGGATATTCATGGTCCTGTCCACGGTCGCGATCCTGGCTCTGTTCGTCTATCTGATCATGAAGCGCAAGGAATCCAAATGGATCACCGTGCCGCTTGCCATGATCGTCGGGGGCGGCATCGCGAACATGATCGACCGCTTTGCGCTGAAATACGTCATCGATTTTCTGGATTTTTATCCTTTTCCGTTCTGGAAATGGATCTTCAACGTCGCGGACGCCTTCGTCGTCGTAGGCGCGTTCATTCTGGGCTTCTACCTGATTTCTTTGTTGATCAAGGAACTGAAGAAACGCAGCGCTGCGCAGGCGCAGGCCGGAAATGAGCAGACGGAATCGGATCCCGAAACGGAAGAAGATCCTGTTTCGGACGAACCTTCTGAGCCTGCTTCCGAATCCGATGCGGAAGAGCATCCCGATCATGCAGATCAGCCATGAGTGCTTTTGAGGAAAAAAACTATATATGCACGAAGGCAGAGGCCGGACTGCGCGCAGATGCCGGCATCGCCGCTTTGTGTCAGATGTCCCGCAATGCCCTCGTCAAACTGATCGAAGAGGAGAGGGTGTTTGTCAACGGTTCCGTTCCGAACAAGAAGAGCCTGCTCTCCGAAGGAGACAGCATCAGGCTGCTTTTGTCAGAAGTACGGGATGACCGGGCCAGACCGGAGGATATCCCTTTGGACATCGTCTACGAGGATGATGACATCATCGTGATCAACAAGCCGAGCGGGATGGTCGTCCATCCGGCAGCGGGCCACGAAGAGGGTACGCTGGTCAATGCGCTCCTTCATCATTGCGGGGACAGCCTTTCCGGTATCGGAGGGGTGAAGCGGCCCGGCATCGTGCACCGCATCGACAAGGAAACATCCGGACTTCTGGTGGCCGCCAAGAACGATTGTGCTCATCAGGCGCTGTCGAACGATCTGAAGGTACATGCCGTATCCCGGACTTATACCGCACTGGTCATAGGCCATCTGAAAGAACGATCCGGGACGGTCGACAAACCAATCGGCAGAAATCCCGCGGACCGCAAAAAAATGGCCGTCATCGAAGACGGAATCCACAAGGCCAGGAATGCCGTGACACATTTTAACGTCATTTCTTCACTGAATGATTTCGATCTGGTTTCATGCCGGCTGGAAACGGGCCGGACGCATCAGATCCGGGTCCATATGGCCTATCTGGGTCACCCGATCCTCGGGGATCCTTTATACGGAGGGGCCAAGCATCCTTTTGTGAAAGCTCACAAGGCGATATTCGAGGGGCAGTGCTTGCACGCCGAATGCTTGGAACTGACCCATCCGAGAACGGGAGAGAAAATGAAATTTCAGTGTCCTCTTCCGCCTTCATTCAAACAAATTCTCGATTTGCTATCGAAAGTTGACTAATGTATGAATAAATTTGCAGCCTTTTTCGATATCGACAATACGTTGACTGCACCTCATATCGGCATTCCCGAAAATGTCCGGAATGCCATCAACCGGGCCCGCGAACTCGGGCATCAGGTTTTCATCAACACCGGCAGATCTCTCTATCACATACCGAAAGACCTGCTGGCCGGAATGACTTTCGACGGGATCGTTTGCGGGCTGGGCGGATCCGTGATCTACCGCGGAAAAACGCTCAGGGAGCGCGTGATCGATCCTTCGATGGTGGCCGAAAAGGCCAAATACTTCGCAGCGCGAAAAGCGACCGTGGTGCTCGAGGGTCTGACCGGCATCTACGCATACGGGCGCCAGGAGGGCTTCAACCGGGCCTATCCCGATATCACGGGAGACCTGACGATCGAAGAAGCCTCCCGCGAGATCGGCGTTTCCAAACTGTCCATCATGCGTCCGATCACGGAGGAGGAAGTCGAGGCACTGAAGCCTCTCGAAGTCTTCATTCACGCGGCTTATTCGGAAACGCATTTTCCGGACTGCAACAAAGCCGAAGCCATGCTTTTCCTGGCTGAATATGCCGGATTCGACAGATCGCACTGCATCGCGTTCGGAGATAGCTTCAACGATGAGGATATGCTGAGAGCCGCAGGCCACAGCGTCGTGGTGGCGAACGGAAGGGAAGAAATGAAACGGATCGCGGAATATGTCTGTCCGTCCTCCGCGCTCGGAGGCGTTGCGGACGGGCTGGCCCATTTCATCCCGGAGATGGCCGAATTCAAAATACCCAACTGACGAGGAATCATCATGCATCCTTTCAAACATTTTTGGACGATCACCAGACATAGGCATAAAGTTTTGGTCAATTGCTTCAAGTGCCATCTGTTCCGTCAGGGACTGACGCATGATCTGTCCAAATACAGCCTGTCGGAATTTATCCCGGGAGCCAAATATTACGTCGGGACGAAAAGCCCCAACGAACCCGAGAGACAGGAGAACGGATATTCGCTGGCCTGGATGCACCACAAAGGACGGAACAAACACCATTTCGAATATTGGAACGATATCAGCCCCGTATCCAAACGGTACGAGAGCGTGGTGATGCCGGTCAGGTACGTGGCGGAGATGTTCTGCGACAGGATCGCGGCCAGCAAGATCTACAAAGGAAAAGCTTATAAGGATACCGATCCGCGGGACTACTTTCAAAACGGCCACGCGAGGCCCAACATGAATCCGGTCACGGCCGATCTGCTTGAATCCTGGCTCGTGATCCTCGCCGATCAGGGCGAAAAAACCGCTTTCCGGACCGTTCGGAAGGCGCTGAAAGAAGACAAGATCCGCCGCCGCGAGGAAAAACGCCGGAAAAAAACTATAAAGAGAGGTTGAATTATGCATCCTGAACCACTGTTCTGGGGCATCGATCTGTATTCGATCATGATCGGGATCGGTGTCATCAGCGTCCTGGTCCTTTTGCGTGTCGGTTTCGACAGGCTCGGGATCAAAGCCAAACTATTCAACATGTGCATTATTCTGGCCATTTCATCCGT
>CADBRS010000141.1 GCA_902797125.1 uncultured Ruminococcus sp. | reverse complement strand
TCGCAGGTCGAAGCCCATGTTGTTGAGGAAAAAGGACCTGCACCGTCAACTGCTCAGGAACAGACTCAAAATGCTGCAGAAGCAGAAAAAACAAACAATCAAAAGTAATCTCCTCAGCGGAAGTTTCATGCTTCCGCTTTTTTGTTCGTATCATTGCAATTCACATGATGAAATGATACAATCTTTGCAGGCACAGCCTCGATTTTAAATCCCCCAAGGAGGACCGATCAATGCCAAAACCAGACCTTTCAAAAATGAAGCTGATCCCCCAAGGATCATTCATCATGGGAAGCGAGAAAGGCTTCCCGGAAGAAAAGCCACTGCATGAAGTCACTGTTGAATCGTTCTACATGGATCCATATCCTGTCACGAACAAAGAATTCAAGACTTTTTGTGATGAAACCGGAAGACACTATCCGCCTTCTCCTCGCTGGAAGGACATGCCCGACTACTTTTTGAATTACCCAGACTACCCCGTCATCAATGTTTCATGGGGAGAGGCTGCCGCATATGCCCGCTGGGCCGGCAAGAGACTTCCCACGGAAGCCGAGTGGGAATATGCTGCCGCAGGCGGGCTGAAGGCCCCAGAATATCCCTGGGGTAACGATCCCATTTCCGGCGAAAAAGCCAATTTTGCTGACAGAAACAGTGCGCTCCAATGGGCAGATCACGCAGAAAATGACGGATTCAAATACACTTCCCCGGTAGGAACATATCCTGCAAACGGGTATGGTCTGTTCGATATGGCAGGAAATGTCTACGAGTGGGTTGCGGATTGGTTTTTCTCCTATGCTGACACAGTCCATGATACCTCGTCATTCAACGACGGCTGGGGCGGCAGCAAAGTCTGCCGGGGCGGCTGTTATCATTCTCCTGCCAAAGATCTGCGCATAGCCAGACGCAGACAGATTTTAGGAGGCGGGGCCAATGCCTCTGTCGGCTTCAGATGTGCCTGCGACCTTGCCCCAAAAGCAACCGAAGAACAACCCAAAAAGGCAGTTCAGGCCGATCCTGTTAAAGATGATTGGGAAACCAAACTTGACCGGATCAGCATCAAGATCCCGGACGGACAGGAGCTCTGCATAGGCATCGGAAATGCAGATTTGAAGATGCTGAAACATCTGAAAAATATGGGTGTGACTTCCGTAGAGCAATATGTGACTTGGGAATCCTGCGAGAATAAAGGAAAAGATGAATGGGATTTCTCACATTGGGACGAACAGGTGCGCCTGATCTGCGAAGCCGGGCTGAAATGGCTGCCTTTCATCATAGCCGGACCGGCCTATTCTCTTCCGGACTGGTATCGCGAATCCAGCGATTTCGAAGGGATCATCTGTCTGGAACACGGTACAGAGAGTAAGATCCAGACGTTTTGGGATAAGAAGTTCTATCTGCAAGTCGAGCGGTTTCTCAAAGCTTTCGCATCTCATTTTTCGGACACAAGTATTTTTGAGGGTCTTCTTTTCGGCATCAGCGGCGATTTCGGCGAAGCCATCGTCAGCGTCGCACACGGCAACTGGCCGCAGAGTATTCCCGGGGTCTATCACGCACACGGAGGCTATTGGTGCGGGGATAGATTTGCCAGGAAAGATTTCAAAGATTGGGCCGAAAACCGATTTGAACACGATCTACAGCGGTTGAACGCTTGTTGGGGGACATCATTCCCTTCTTTTGCGGGCGTCGATTTCCCGCCCATCGATATCACGCATGCCGAATTCAGGGTCGATGAGTGCAACGGTCCAGGCCGGTTTATCCCGAACAATGATGCAGACAAGCGCAGATGGATCGATTTTATCGACTGGTACAGACAGTCGATGACGGATTATGCAGCCTTCTGGATGAAGTGCGCAAGACAATACTTCCCAGACACGGAACTCTACCTGTGCACCGGAGGAGACGCCGTGCCGTGGCATGCATCGGAATTTGCTTGTCAATCCAAGATTTCCGCAGCTGTGGGAGGCGGCGTCCGGATCACCAACGAGGCCTCTAATTACGCATTCAACTTCGCTGTCACCAACTGGGTCGCCAGCGCCTCTGAATTCTACCATGGCCTTTTCAGTTTCGAGCCAGCCGGACAGGTCACCGAACGGGGTGTGGTCGTCCGCGTATACAATGCGGCGGCAACCGGCGCAAAATCTCTCCACTTCTATGGCAACAACATCATGGGGAACGAAGAACGGGCCATGAAATTCGCCAGCAACGTTCCTTTCCTCTGCAAGGGTGGCATCGAACGTGAAGTCGCCGTACTGTATCCGGACACCCCGATGATGCTGGATATGTCCAATCAGAAGAAGATGTACGCTGCGTTCACGATCCTCAGGGACTATACCGACTACGCATATGCCTGCGACCTGACGATCGCAGACGGAATCCTGGACACAAAGAAAGTGCTGATCATCCCCGTCGGCGGTCCCTACAAAAAAGCGACACTGGAAAAAATCCGCTCTTTTGCTGAAAAAGGCGGATTGCTGGTCGGCATGAATCTGGAAGAACTCTATGATTTGGATACACACACGGATTATCTGGATCTGCTGTTCGGTCCGAACAAGTCTGTTGCCTCTTTGCTGGTGGGCGGCCGCATCGGAGGAAAAGTGACAGAAACCGGAACGTCTTCCAACTATAAAATGTCCGCTTCAACGCCGGAAGAGACAGAGACCATGCAAAAACATGTGTTCGACCCGATCACGGCATTTTTGGCCGATCATAGGGTGTTCATTCCGGATGCGCAGATAGACCATGTTTTCGTGGCCCAGCGCAGAAACAAACTGCTCATCATGAACGACAG
>CADBRS010000140.1 GCA_902797125.1 uncultured Ruminococcus sp. | reverse complement strand
GTGTTTGGATACCAGCAAAGCCTTGTACGGGATAGCCTATCCGCTGGTCAACGACGGTATCCGCATGTCCTTTACGAGCATGGAAAATCTTCGCTCCGTGGACGACCTGAAGGGCGTTCAGATCCTGATCGTTTCATACGACTGTCAGAAGCCCAAAACCGCGAGCGTCAACGAAGTGATCGCCGAATGGGTCCGCCGGGGAGGGACAGTGCTCTATTTTGCAGGGCAGGATAAGTATGAAGATATCAGCAGTATGTGGTGGCATGAATCCGGTTCGCCCTTGCAGCATCTGATGGACCAGATGGAACTCGGCATCCAGGTCAAGGATCTGAATGTGACCAAAACCGAAAAAGTGACATATACCGGCAGCGGCACATATGCAGGATTCGGCAAACCGAGCTTCACCAAATCGCAGACCCAATTCTACACATGTTTCGAAGGGACGAATGCGCATCCGTTCCTGACCATGGGCGGTAAAACCGTAGGCATCGATCAGCAGGTCGGAGAAGGGCATTTTGTCGCGATCGGACTGCCCGCCGCGTACCTGTCGGCACAGACAACGGGCGACGCTTTCGTCCGGGACGCCGTCACGTATGCGCTTCAATACGAAGACCAGGAATACGTTTCCACAGATTTCCTCTGGACGAAAAGAGGAGATATCTTTGCCGGACACGCCATCTCCAGGGATTATTCCATCGTCGGGAAATATATCGATCTGTTCGATCCCAAACTGGCGGTCCTCAGCGAAGTGACCTGCGAGGCCAAGGATTCGATCCTGCTCTTCGACTATTCCAATCTGCAACTGAATATCCCGAGAGTCGGATACACAGGTGGCGTCGTCAAAGCAAAGACCGAGACTTCCGACAAAACGGTTTTGAAATATACGGGACCTGTCGGGACCATGGTCAGCACCAGATATCTGGCTCCCACAGGGGTTTATCCGCAGGAGATCAAGGCCCAAGACGCGGACGGCGTCGAAGTGGCCGTCATTGCAGAATGGGACAAAGCGACAAGATCTTTGCTGGTCCAGACAGAGGGGCAGCATGACGGTGTAACGGTCACAGTGACGTGGGGATCCAAAGAGGTCGACGTTTCAGCAGGCTATACGCCTCATTCCATCACGGTCGCCACCAACTCGAATAACGAGGATCAGGAATGGATCCTCTCCAGCGATGCGGGCGTGACCGAGACGATCCGTTTCTGCGACGGAAGCAGAAAACTGGTTTACTGGTTTGATCTCAACAATTATCCCAAGGCCACGTTTGGGTTTGAAATATTCCAGAACTATATTTTGGAATTCAGTTTTGACAGGAAGACATGGTACGTGATCGCGGACTATTCGCTGGATCATGAATTTACGCAGCACGGCGGGAATATGGAATGGGTCTATCTGAAAGAGGGCCTTTATTCCCAATATCAGGGAGAGGGCGATCATATCCTATACGTCAGACTGCGCAGCACAGACACATCCAAGGGCTGGGGCGGATCGATCAGAAAGTTCACCATCTCCTGGCTAGAAGCCGAATCATGAGGCAGGGAACAGAAAAGCCCGTTCTTCTCAAACGGGTCTCCCGGATCCCTGTCTGGGCGCGGGTCATCATCTCGGCGTTTTTCGCGCTGTTGGCCGCTTTCGGGTTATACTGGATCGCCTATCTGATCTCTGGGAACAAGTGTCTGTTTCCGATTCCCGTGTGGCTGATCTCTTCGCTGGCCATCTGGCTGGTCGGGTTCGGAGTCCGCAGGACAGGAGACAGGCTTGGGTTCGGAGCCAAAAGGATCGTTCTCAGCACGGTATTTGGGACTCTGCTGATTCTCGCTATGGTCGGGAGCGTATTCGCATATTTGTTTTTCGGAGTCCCGAAGACCGCATAGGAAGGTGATTGAACATGCAATACAGACTGGATAAACACGGAGAACCTGTCTCGCTGCTCGGCTACGGGTGTATGCGCTTCACCAGAAAAGGCGGGGGCATAGACATGGAAAAAGCCGAGCGGGAGATCATGGCCGCGTATGAGAAGGGCGTCAACTACTACGATACGGCCTATATCTATCCGGGAAGCGAAGTCGCCATCGGCGAGATCTTCGAAAAGAACGGCATCCGGGAAAAGATAAAGATCGCGACCAAACTGCCTCAATATCTGATCGCCAGCGTCGACACGGCAGAGAAGTATTTCAAAGAAGAACTGAAACGCCTCCGGACCGAGTATGTCGATTTCTATCTGATGCATCATATGACGGACGTGGCCGTGATGGACAAACTCAAAAAGATGGGCATGTTCGAGTGGCTCGAAGAAAAAAAGAAAGCAGGAGCGATCCGGAATATCGGTTTTTCCTATCACGGAGCATCGGATCAGTTCTTGAAGATCCTCAACGACTACGATTGGGACATGTGTCAGATCCAATATAACTATTTCGATGAAGACACGCAGGCCGGTGTGATCGGGCTGAAGGCGGCCGCAGAAAAAGGGATCCCTGTTGTCATCATGGAACCTTTGCGCGGCGGCAAACTTGTCAACATGCTGCCGGAGGAGGCCAGAAAGGCATTCGCTTCGAATCCACGAAACTGGTCGCCCGCCGAGTGGGGTTTCCGCTGGCTCTATAACCAGAGCGAAGTGACAGTCGTTTTGTCGGGAATGAATTCTTTGGACATGCTGGAAGAGAACTGCAGAGTGGCCAGCGAGACCCAGATCGGTTCACTCACTCCAGACGATCTAGCTTTCCTCAAAAATGTTTCCGAACTGATCCGGGCAAAGGACAAGGTCGGATGCACGGGGTGCCGGTATTGTATGCCCTGTCCGAAAGGCGTGGACATTCCGGGGACATTCAGATGCTACAACGCTATGTATCTGGAATCCAAATCCGAAGGGCGTCATCAGTTCTTCCAAACCGTCGGGTTGACCAAGGAACCGGGCTTTGCATCCCAATGCATCGAATGCGGGAAATGCGAACAGCATTGTCCTCAGAGCCTGCCCATACGCCGACTGCTCAAAGAGGCCGATAAGGCGCTCAGGCCGTGGCATCAGAAAATTGTCATCGGGGTTGCCAGAAAGTTTATGTTCCGGAAACCCAAAGAGAAGACGAAAAAAGCATAAAAATAAGAGCAGGAAAAAATCCTGCTCTATTTTTCAATCTTTTGTTGATCAGACATTCAAGAATCTGCAAATCTTGCCGTTGATAATCATAAAGACAAGATCCAAGATCCACATGATCCAACCGAAGAAGATACGAAGAATCCCGGCAATGATTTTGCCTTCCAGGAAACGGGTGACAACACCGAGAAGCCAAGAAGTGAACGGGATGATGGCCAGAATCAAGCTAACGATTCTGCCAAGGCCAAAATAATCTGAAGATGATTTTGCCATTACTGAATCCTCCTAGAAATATGAGAGATACATATCTGCATCTACGCTGGTCATTATAGCATAGAATATTATTCCATGCAAGACTTTTCTTTGGAAAGGCAAAATTGAAAATGGCACTCTTTTTTCAAAAACCTATTGACATGATAGGCGAAGTAGGTTATAATGGGGCAACACTCGTCGAAAAAGGGAAGAACAGATATGATCTATGCAGACAATGCGGCGACAACTAAAATGAGCCGGGCGGCTATCGAAGCCATGCTTCCGTTTCTGGCAGAGAACTACGGAAATCCCTCCAGTCTCTACCAATTCGGACAAAAGGCCAAAGAAGCGCTGGAAGAGGCTCGGGAAACGATTGCCCAATGTATCGGCGCCTCGAGCCGTGAGATCATTTTCACGTCAGGCGGTTCGGAGGCAGACAACCAGGCCATTCTCAGCGCGGCCGAAATAGGCAGGCGTAAAGGGAAGATGCATATCGTATCCGATGCAATCGAACATCATGCGGTTCTTCATACGCTCAACAAGTTGAAGAAAGAGGGATTTGAGATCACCTTGCTCCCGGTGCATGAGAACGGGATCGTCCGGACAGAGGAACTCGAAGCTGCGCTTCGGGATGATACCTGTTTGGTCACGATCATGACGGCAAACAACGAGATCGGGACGATACAGCCCGTCCGGGAGATCGGAAAGATCTGCAGGGCGAGAGGCATCCCCTTTCATACGGATGCAGTCCAGGCCGTAGG
>CADBRS010000139.1 GCA_902797125.1 uncultured Ruminococcus sp. | reverse complement strand
CGGTATCACGAAGAATTCGAACACGATGAGGGGCTTGCCGTCCATCACGCTTTCTCTTCGGGATTTGTAGCCTTTGAGATCGGCACGGTCTTTTTGCTGCCGGTTTTCATCGACGGTAAGAACTATCTGCCCTCGTTCCTGGCGCTGGTATTTTTTACGATCGGTGTGATCTATACCCGGAAATTCCTGGGTGGGAAGAAACTGCTGCTCCTGTCCCTGTCGCTTTTCTCGGTGCTGTCTGTCGCAGCTCTGGTCATCCAGTACTGGTATTTCGGGCAGTTCTCGATGAGCGACATCGATCTGTATTTGCGGATCGACGAAACGGCCGCGTCTTTTCTGTGGCTGATTCGGCTGACGGCTCTTCTGGAGAGCGCAGCGGCGCTGTTCTTCCTGTTTGCTTTATACAAATCCTACATATCCATCATAGACAACTACACGGGTCTGACCATCTCCGAACATTCGGAGCCTGAGTTCATGCAGCGAAGGGTTCTGGAAACGCAGAAGAGGATGAAAAAGAAGCTCATCCTTCCGTTTGCCCTGGGAGGTGGCACGATCCTGCTCTATGCCGTTTTCTTCCTTGTTTTTGTCAATTATCCATGGTTTTCACTTCTGTCCACCATCGTAGGTCTTGCGTTTGCTTTCGACCACTATATGGTGCTGGGATCATTGATGGAAGCCATCGAAAGAAAGTATTATATAAACGAATAACGTTTTAGGAGGGAATCATGAAACATGCAATCAAGATCCTGTGTTTTGTATTGCTGCTTGCGATGATCGTGTCTGCATTTGCCGCTTGCGGCGGCGCGGGCTCGGATCAGCCCGGCAAAGAGACGCAGGGCGAAAAAACGGGAGACGAAACCCAGAAATCCGGCACGGGCGAGTCTGAATCCGGGTCGACTGAGACCGAATCGGACGACGGGTTCCCGCGCACCTACGACTGGGGCTATGAAACCGTCAAGTTCCTGTGCTGGCAGCGTCCGGACTGGAACCCCGTCCGTACGATGCATGATATCGTTTCGATCGGACTGACCGGCGACCTTGTCGGAGATGCGGTATACTACCGCAACGAAGAAGTCAAGGAACGCTACAAAGTCAACATTGAGATGGAATTGCAGCATCAGAACACGGTCCCGAACACGATCAAAAATCAGGTCGCGAGCGGCACGCACGAGTGGGACGTTCTCTATCCGAGACTTTATGAAGCAGCTACATTGATCCTCGGCGGCAACTTCCTCAATCTGCTGGACGCGCCCTATCTGCGTCTGGAAAAACCCTGGTGGGATCAGAACTGCAAAGAAGTTTTGACCATCTGCGACGGGCTCTATTACTGCGCGACCGACCTGAACGTCAACGACAAAGACGGTACGGCTGCCCTGGCTTTCAACAAACAGGAGCAGCAGAACAATCCGGGTCTGGATGATTTTTACAAGCTGGTCGCTGAAGGCACCTGGACCATGGACAGACTGATCGAAAACGCATCTATCGCGGCCCGTGACGACGGCAATGAAGTGATGGACGTCAACGATTTCTGGGGCTTCATCGGAGGCAAGGACGTCGTGATCAGTTTCTATCACGGTTCCGGCTCGACCATCGTGAGCAAAACGGATCCCGATACTTATACGCTGACTCTTGGGACAGAGCGTGACATCGACGTGATCGATGAGATCGTCGAGATCTTCGAAGCAGACAAAACGTGGTTCTTCAATCATCATTCACGCGGTCTGGACGACAATGCGTACAGCCAGCTGTTTACCAGCGGACACGGACTGTTCTTCTGGATGCGTCTGGACGAAGTTACCAACATGCGCGGCACGGAATTCGATTTCGGTATTCTTCCGACTCCGAAATACGATGAGGATCAGGATAATTATTATTCCTTGGTCAGCCCTCATATCTGCGCGATCATGTCTTTGCCGACCACCAGCGTCGGAGATTCGCTGGAGCGTACGACCATGGTCGTGGAAGCCATGTCTGAGATCTCTCACGGCGATCTGCGCAACGCTTACGTCGAGCAGTCTCTGAAATACAAATTCAGCAGAGACGAGGAGTCCTCGGTCTCCGTCGGTTTGATTTTGGACAACCGCGTTTTCGACCCCGGTTTCCTTTATGATTTCGGCCCGCTGCGTGAACAGATCCAGGTCATGGGTACTTCGTACAAGAGCCTGACTGTTCTGATGGAGCAGTACCGCACAGCGACCGAGACAAACATCTATAATTTCCTGTTCGATCTCGAAGAGATGCAGGCAGATTTCGGATGATTTCATGAGTCTCTGACTTTCGGAACGCATCATACCGAGAACACAATACACGCCGAATGAGGCAAAGAAGAGGGAGGTCCGATGATCTCCCTCTTTCTATTCGAAATAATCCAGTTAGAAAGAGGCGGCCGTAGCTCATCATGAGCCACAGCCGCCATTATCATGCAATTTTTCATTATGAAACTTTGACCGTATAGGCAGGGCCGAACAGAATGTCGGATACCTGGAACCGGACGACAGAATTGCCGGAACCGGATACCTCAGCCCGGACCGTGACGCTGTCTCCGGGTCTCACTTCTTCAGGAATCACAGCTTGGATCTTAACCCCAGAAGTTGAGACGATGGAAACGCTTCCGGCTCTCCAGGTGGCGGATTGCGTATTCGTGACCTTGAACTCGACGAACGTTTTGCCGCCTTCTTTCAAAACGGTATAACCGTTGACGATGCCGTTGACGTAGCGCAAAGGATATAGTCCGTCCGCTGCGGTTTTTCCGACAGCCAGATCCGTGACAGTGTCCGCATAGAAGATACCGTCGAATTCATCCTGCTCTTCGTTGACGAACAGAGGCAGTTTGCCTTTGGAGATCGCATCTTTGATCTTGGACAGGGAAGCATTGAACATGCCGACGATATTGTTTGCATAATCATCACGGGATACGGTGATCAGATACGGGTCGGAAGGCCTTTCGCCCTGCTCGATGAACAGAGGCGCATATTCTCTGAGCTTGACTGTAGAAGGTCTGTCCGAACCGTCCGGATTCAGGATGCCGTAGTCCGAGTTCTCGCCGATACGGAAACCACCTGCGTAGAACCAGCAGAACATGCCGTTCGCGTAGGTCCTGAGCGCATGCTCCAGAACCTGGCTGTAATAGTCTTCCTGATCGGCCAGGATCGCCGTGTTGTCATTGAAATTGGAACCGGTCCAGACGTGCCGTCCGTACTCTTTCCAGACGAGAGGCTTCTGCGGATTGGTATAACGGGAGTAGGCATTGGCAAATTCGACCTGCCAGATCCAGTCTCCGTCCAGATGCAGCCCGTATCCTTCGGGCTCGATCACGTCGACGGCACCGACCAGACTCTGGAAGTCATAGCAATATGTACTCATCCCTGCGATCGGGCTTCCGGCGTTGGACATACGGAAGGAGATGAGATGGT
>CADBRS010000138.1 GCA_902797125.1 uncultured Ruminococcus sp. | reverse complement strand
TATTTTTGAAATCCTTTTCTTCCATTGTAAAAAAAAAAAAAAAAACAGGGATTGCTTCCCTTTTAAATTATCAAAAAAGCAGACATGTCTGCGACGGTATCCACATAATGAATCAACATGAGTCACGTCCTTTCTCGCTTGAAATTCAAAATGGATATCAAGATTTGAAGAAGTCCGGTCAATTGACTTCCTTGTTCGAACTGATCAGACCTAGATGTTTCAATCTGGCTTTTATCGAACTTTGGGTCCGCTTCATCGCTTCTGCCATCTCTTCAACGGAAGCATTCTGATGGAATGGCTATTTTTCAATGAATCTTGACGCAGAGATCGTATAAGGATCTTCATAGATCCAAGCTTCGGACAGGATGTAGGCGTCCATCGTCTCGATCGGGCGTCCGGCCGATATGAACGTGGACGTGGTCCCGGAAGAAGGCGCATCCTCGAATCCTTTTTGAAATTCGCCGGATGAGTCTCCGCCGTCGATGCTGTAGGGACGGCTTTTCAGCCCGTTGCAGAAATCACCGAGCAACAGATGCAATGCATTGCCCCGGATCAAGGCGTCCGTGTTGCCGTCTGCGCAGATCCCGGTGCCGCATACGATCTCGCAGCCTTCAGGGGTCGAATTGTTGCAGACGCTTCCGCCGAATACCCGGTCCGTCTGACCGATCAGGGTCCAGGGCTGTGTGGACATCGTGATCGCGACGTGGGTATGCGCGACCCGGGACGTCCACATGACGTTTTCGTAGAAGACGCATCCTTCGAAATTGGCAGGATTTTCCGGGATATTCAATGTGGTTCCCTTCATGTACGCGTCGTTCCAGTTAATATTGTTGCTCTCGAAATCCAGGAGTGCATAGGACGGGTTCCCGGCCTGGATGATCGTATTGTGCCGTACGATCGAGTTCTGCGCCCGGATGTAAGTCGTGGCATTGGGTTCCTTTTCGATATGGTTGATATATCTGAAAAGGGCCAGTGCGGCGTCCGTGGCGTCCACGATCTGATTGTACTCGATGATGCCGTCCGTACCCATGGAACGGATCCCGTCCGTCCAGGTCCTTTGATGGTCTGAACTGTAGCTTGTGACCAGATTGTATCCAACGTAGTTGAACTCGGTGCCGACCAACACGTTGAGCGTATAGGTGCATCCGGCATCCGAACAGCGGCAATGGGACAGAGTCCCTCCGTTGCCTGTCATGACGATATTCGAACCCTGGATCCTGTCGTTTTTATATCTGAAATTGCCGTCGCAGAAGATATGGCTGATCTTTGCTCCGGTCCCGACGTGGACCATGTCCGCGTCCTCGCCGCCGACCCGGATGAGTCTGGCCATTCTGACGTAATGGCCGGGTTCTCCCTTCGTCGAAAGGCTTCCTTTGTTCGGTATCTCGATGGTCCTGTCCACCAGGACCAACGTGCCCTCGTCCAGTTCCACGTTCTTTTCCCGATCCAGTCTCCTTTGAAGATCCTGGGCCGTCATGACCGTGAGTCCGGTATAAGATTCCCTGTTATTTTCGTACCAGTAGTAAGGGCCCTTTCCGATCTGCGGAACGAGTTTGGAAAACTCGGCAGACGCGCAAAGAGAGGCGGCCAGTTCGGACGCGTCGTCAGTCCGGACTGATGAGATCTCATCATTTGTCGGGTCTCTGGAAAGGATCGCACGGTATACCGTAAAGATCATCTCCGTTCGGGACAGATCCAGACCTTTGTATTCATGCGAAGAAAAGAAAGCTTTTCCGATATCCGAAAGGCTTTGAACACTGCATCCGTTCTCTTCCAGCTGCGTCATATAGAGGACGTATTCTTCCCCTGTGGGCGTTCTGGAAAGACCTTCGGTATATAGTTTCACCACGAATTGAGGCGCACCGAATGATCCGTCTTTTCGTATGCTGACGGTCTCTCCTGTGAGGTATGCCCCTTCCGGCATGTTCTCCAGAGGAGAGATCCCGGGGACGATATCCGACTCCGGTCTCTTTTCGCATCCGTTGTCCGCGCCGCGGTATTTGATGATCTTGCCGACGGTCGTCGCCTCGTAATAGCTGCCTGTACGAAGGAACGGGACAGGGATCTCCAGTTCGGCCAAAGGATAAGTTGCAGATCTCACGTATCCCAGGACCTGTTCGATGAACACTTCGACGGCAAACTCCGAGATCCTGCCGGACGTACCGAAGACGTACGCGCCGGTTTCACGGACGGATATAAGATAGGAAAGTTCGTCTATAGAAGACCTGAGCGACCTGCCCTCCTCCGAATCGATCAGCCCGATAAAGACGGGATAGATCCCGTCAGTCAGGGGTTCGTCTTCGTTTTGCAAAACGATCTTTTGCCCGGTCATCTTTTCGAGCATGGACTGCATTTTTAAAGCCGCATTCATCTCCGCATTCAGGGCGCGGGAAGAGACCACGACGGAAAGAGTTCTTTTGATCAGATCGATCTTTTCGTCTGCCTTCGTTTCGGTCACGGTCTGATCCGGGACCGTCTCGGAACGGGCGCTTTCGTCTGAAGGAACGTCCGGGAGGGACGAGGTGTTGCAGGAAACAAGGTTCATGATCACTCCGATAAATAATAAAAGGCAAAAAAGCAAGGATGAAAGTCTTTTCATTTTCTAAATAATTTTATTGAGAATTGAGGGCGTCCAGCATCTCGTCGATATCCTGCTGTACGAGATCCTTGTTGGATTCCCATACGGACGTGATATTGCGGTTCCTGGTATACATCATATCAACGAAAGTGAACGAGAAATTGGCGAAATTGTAGATCGCGCCGATATCGTAGACGGTATCGGAGAAGATGAAGTCGAGCATCTCTTCGGACTCTTCGTCCCGTGCCACTTTCAGCCTGAGCAGTTTGTCGTGGAAAGCAGGTACGACGGAACGCGAGCCTTCGCAGGCATAGAGTTCCATGAATGCAGAAACCAGCTCGTCGTGACCGTTTTCGTTTTTCGGCGTCGAAAGAATATTGAGGAACAAAGGAGACGTCGCCCCGTGATAACTTCCCCACTCGTCGAATTTGGGCAAAGGCAGAAGGCCGAAATCGAGTTCGGTGCTGCGCATCAGAGGCGCATAATAGACTCCGCCCAGCGTGAAGAGCGTGCTTCCGTTGGTGAAGATGCCGATCTCGTCCCCGCCCTGCGTGTGACAGTTGTAGACGACCTTCTGATCGTAGAAGATATCGCAAAGTCCGTTGAAGATATCCACGGTGTCTTCGTTATAGAAAGAGATGACGGGCAGGTCGTCTTCGTCTTTTGAAGCGATCCTGACGCCGGAAACGTTCATGGCTCCGGCCAGCACGTCCCGTATCATAGAGATGCCGTGAGTGTCTTCATAGGCAAGCGTCGGGCTTCCCGTATCCGTGACGACAGACTCGGCCAGTTCGTACATTTTATCAAAGGTCCACTCGCCGGATTTGACCAGGTCGTAAGGAGATTCCAGATCATTTGACCGGACCATTTCCTTGTTGAAATAGACGTTCCAATAGGTCATATCGTCTGCGACCGTGAAATCTCCGATGACACCGTAATGCAGACCTGCGACGGACAGTGCGTCGTAAGATGCCTGTTCCCACCATTCCTTGCCCGGATCGAAAAAGCGCAGATCGTTCCGATCCAAAGGAGACAGAAGATCTCCGATCACTGACTGACCGTATGCGCTGCTTCGCATGAGCCAGAGATCGACGTCTGAGGATCCGGTCTGGACCATGGTCCTGATCTGACTGGTGGATTCCTCAATATTGGATTTGGTGCGGGTCTCGATCGTGATCCCGAGATATTCGGTTATCCACTTGTCTCTTTGGAAAGCCTCCATGGACAACGTGTCCGATTCGAGTTCTTCGACACCTATGTCCGGGATATCCAGCGGCGCAAAATTGGCCCACCCGGCAAGTGCGATCACGATATTGTCTTTGGTTCCGAACAAAGAATCCGGGATCTTTGGATAGATCGACTCGGTCTCTGTTTCTTTGTCTGTTTCTGATTGAGACTCGGTTCTTGCGGTCTCTTTCGTTTCACTCTCGGAATCGGTTACTCCCGACTGTCCGCAAGCGGCCAGAATCGCTGCTGCCATACAAAGGACAAGCAACATGGAAATGAGTCGTTTTGACATGTTTTTT
>CADBRS010000137.1 GCA_902797125.1 uncultured Ruminococcus sp. | reverse complement strand
TGATGAGAAAACGTCGCGCGCTTGAGCAAAAAGCGTAAAAGACGGTTTTTCGAACAACAAAGGGCCGCTGCTCGTCACGGCCTTTTTTGTTGACTTTGTCGCGTTTCTGTGCTATCATGAGCACGAATGAAAAGGTGGTTTTATATGAAAGTAGGTTTTGTTTCCTTGGGCTGTCCCAAGAACCAATTGGACACAGAGGTCATGCTTCACGAAGTCATGGAGGCCGGTTACGAGATCACGCCTCATGAAGAAGAAGCGGATATTGTGATCATCAATACGTGCGCTTTTATCGAGAGCGCCAAAAAGGAATCGATCGACAACATCCTGGATATCGCCTGGCTGAAAGAGCACAAGGACCTGAAGGCCATCATCGTGACCGGGTGTCTTGCCGAGCGGTACAGAGACGAGGTCTTCAAAGAAATGCCCGAGGTCGACGCCGTTCTGGGCGTCGGGGGGATCCACCACATCGTGGACGCAGTGAAGGCCGTGTCTGACAAGAGCAAAAAGAAATATGCCTGCTATGATCCTAAAGACGAGGTCGAGTTGGGCGGAGACCGGATCCTGACGACACCCGAGTATATGGCCTATTTGAAAATCGCCGAAGGCTGCGACAACCGCTGCGCCTATTGCGCGATTCCTGCCATCCGCGGGAAGTTCAGAAGCCGTCCCATGGAAGATCTTGTCCGGGAGGCCCAGGAACTGGAAGCCCTTGGTGTCAAGGAATTGACCGTGATCGCGCAGGATATCACGCGGTACGGAAAAGATCTCTATGGCAAATATGCGCTGGCCGAACTGCTGCACCAAATTACGGAGCAGACGAATATCCCCTGGATCCGGCTGCTTTATTGCTATCCTGACAAGATCACGGACGAACTGGTCGCCGAGATCAGGGACAATCCAAGGATCCTCAAGTATATCGACCTTCCGATGCAGCACATCAGCGATCATATGCTCCGGGCGATGAACCGGCACGGAGACTCCAAACTGGTTCGCGAAGTCGTGGCCAAACTGCGGGCAGAGATCCCCGGGATCGTGATCCGAACGACATTCATGGTCGGTTTCCCGGGCGAGACGCAGGAAGACTATGAGCAGCTCTGCGAGTTCGTCAAAGAACAGCAGTTTGAACATGTAGGCGTATTTACCTATTCCAGAGAGGAAGGAACGCCCGCCTACGACATGCCCGATCAGATCGACGAGCAGATCAAACAAGACCGGATGGATGCCTTGATGAAGGAACAGATGCTCATCAACGACAAGCAGCTGTCAGACCGGATCGGACAAACCATCGAAGTGCTGTGCGAAGATTTTGACGCGGTAGGCGAGCTGTATTTCGGCAGAAGTGCGGCAGATGCTCCTGAGATCGACGGGAAAGTCTATTTTGAAAGCGCGAAACCGATCGAGCCGGGCACGTTTGTGCAGGTCAAAATCAGAAAGGCGCTGGATTATGACCTGTACGGGTTTGCTGTTCAATCCTCGATTCCGACGAAAGGGGGGCGGAAAAATGAAACTGAATCTACCGAATAAGCTGACCGTGTTGAGACTGATGCTGGTCCCCGTTTTCGTGATCGTTTTGATGATCCCGACCCAGACGGTCCAGGGCTATTTCATCACAACGATCATAGGCATGCTGATATTCGGCCTGGCCTCCTATACAGACCATCTGGACGGGAAGATCGCGCGGGAAAGAAATCTGATCACGGATTTCGGAAAGTTTCTGGATCCTCTGGCTGACAAGTTCATGGTCCTCGGGGCTTTGATCGTTGCTTTGTATCGGTACGGCAACATCCGATTCATCTATACCTGGGCAGTCCTCATCGTCGTGTTCAGAGAATTGGCCGTGACATCGATGCGTCTGATGGTTTCCGGTTCGGCGCATATCGTCATTGCTGCCAACAAACTGGGGAAAATCAAGACCGGTTCGCAGGTCACATGTATTCTGGTGACCTATCTTGAGCCTTTGATCTACGAAACGATCAACCTGATCGGAGGCGACAGCGTCCGGGAAAGCGGCGTCATGCAGTTCCTTGTCAAGTATCCGCCCCTGACCTATTTATGCATCGCGGTCATGATCGTGTTTACGGTCTGGTCGGGAATCAACTATATCCTGACCTATTGGAAATATCTCGATCCGAACAAATAATAGGATGCAGGCAAGTGTTTTTTTGTCGTTTGGTTGCAATCGCAATCATAAAATGATATAATCAGTCCATGGACGAGAGTCTATAAATCTTTCGGAGGAGAAACATATGGGCAAGAAAAAAGAAGGTGGCTTCTGGAGTGACTTTAAGAAGTTTATCTCCCGTGGCAACGTAGTCGACATGGCCGTCGGCGTAGTCATTGGTGCTGCTTTTGGCGCGATTGTAACCGGTCTTGTCAAATACATCATCAATCCTATCGTCGGTCTGATCACAGGCGGCGTAGATCTTGAAAACGTGAAAACCGTCCTCGTTGCGGAAGTTACGGATGCCGAAGGCGTGATCACACAGCCTGAAGTTGCACTGATGTGGGGCTTATGGATCCAGACGATCATCGATTTCGTCATCGTTGCTCTCTGCATCTTCTCAATCGTTCGACTGATCACCAAGATGCGCGAGCGTATGGAGAAACAGAAGAAAGAAGAAGAGAAGAAGAAAGCAGAAGAAGAAGCCGCAAAGGCTGCAGAAGAGCAGAAAGCAAAAGATGCTGCTGAGGCTGAAGCAAACGCTGCTAAGGCTGCAAGACAGAAAGAGCTGGAAGACAGCTTGCTCCGTCAGGAAAAACTGCTTGAACAAATTTGTGAAGCGGTCAGCAAGAAATAATGCTTCGTGATTACGCCCCGACAAGCCTTGCCGGGGCGTTTTCAGAAGAGGAACACATGGAGTACAATCAACCGAATTCTTCACTCGCTCTGAACGGAGAACACGCGCTTCGGCTCAGGACATGGGCTGAGATCGATCTGGACGCGGTCGAACAGAACTTCAAACAGATCCAAAAACAGGCGAAAGACGCAAAAATCTGCTG
>CADBRS010000136.1 GCA_902797125.1 uncultured Ruminococcus sp. | reverse complement strand
GGGGACGCCGTTGCGGTTGAAAATCCGTCATTCGTAGGTGCTTTGAACGCATTCCGTTCCTGCGGGGCGCGGACCGTCGGCGTACCTCTGTCCGAGGATGACAGCGGGCTGGATACGGACGCGCTGGAGGAGACGCTGAGCTCCAATGCGGACATCCGGTTCCTGTATGTGATCCCGACGTTCCAGAATCCGGCCGGCACGACCATGATCCTCCAAAAGAGAAAAGAAGTCTATGCGCTCTGCAAGAAATACGGCGTGCTGATCCTGGAGGACAACCCGTACGGCGAGCTCCGTTTCGAAGGGGAAGAGATCCCCACGATCAAGAGCTTCGACGAGGACGGCATCGTGGTCTACTGTTCGTCTTTTTCAAAGATCTTGTCACCTGGCATCCGCGTAGGTTTTATCGTCGCTCCGGACGCCGTCGCACAGAAGATGGTCGTGGCCAAGCAGTCCGAGGACGTGCATACGAATATCTTTTTCCAGATCCTGTGCCACAAATACATGACCGAACGCGATCTGCAAGCGCATATCGAAGAGATCCGCGCGCTCTACCGCCACAAGTGCCATCTGATGCTCGACGAGCTGGCTAAAAACCTGCCCGACTGTATCCGTTTCACCCGGCCCGAGGGCGGGCTGTTCATTTGGTGCACGTTGCCTCAGTCGATCGATCCCACGGCTTTCATCAAAGCCTGCATGGACAAGAAACTCCGCATCGTGCCAGGCGTGACCTTCAATGCGGACACGGAGGCGCCGTCATCCTGCTTCAGACTGAATTATTCGACACCTTCGGACGCACAGATCGTGGAAGGATGCAAACGGCTCGGGGACGTGGCCCGTTCCTTCATATCATAAGGGGAAGACATCATGTTCAATGACCAAAAAGTATCGTTTTCAGGCGTTCAGCCCAGCGGCAACCTCACCATAGGCAACTATCTGGGCGCGCTCCGCAATTTCAGCCACTATTCAGAAGCATACAAGTGTTTTTACTGCGTGGTGGACGAGCATGCCATCACGGTCCGCCAGAACCCTGCGGATCTCCGCAGAAGGACTTATGAGACGCTCGCACTCTATATCGCCTGCGGACTGGATCCTAATAAGAATACGCTCTATGTCCAGTCCCACGTGCACGAGCATGCGGAGCTGGCCTGGATCCTGGACTGCTTCACCATGTTCGGAGAACTTTCGCGCATGACCCAGTTCAAGGACAAGAGCGCCAAGCATGCGGACAACGTCAACGCGGGATTGTTCACGTATCCCACGCTGATGGCTGCGGACATCCTGCTTTACCAGACGGACGTTGTTCCGGTGGGCATCGACCAGAAGCAGCACGTGGAATTGACCCGTGACATCGCCAATAGGTTCAATCAGCTCTATCCGGACACCTTCACCGTGCCCGAACCCGTCGTTTCCTCGACGGGCATGAAGATCATGTCTTTGGCTGAACCGACCAAAAAGATGAGCAAATCGGATGAAAACGTCAACGCAGTCGTCTATATCCTGGACGACAAGGATACGATCATCCGCAAATTCAAGCGGGCCGTCACGGATTCCGATACCGAGGTCCGCTATGCAGATGAAAAGCCGGGCATCCAGAACCTGATCAACATCTATTCCTGCTTTACCGGAAAGAAGATCCCGGAGATCGAGCAGGAGTTCCGCGGCGTCGGTTACGGCGAATTCAAACTGGCCGTAGGCGAGGCATGTTCACAGGCGCTCGAGGGCGTTCAGAACGCTTTCAAAGAGCTGATGAGCGACAAGAAACAACTCGAAGATCTCATGAAAAAGGGATCCGAGGAAGCCTCATGGTATGCCAGACGCACGCTCGGAAAAGTGCGTAAGAAACTGGGATTCATCCAATTGTAAAACAAAAGCAGAGCCGCCGGGTCGCCGGCGGCTCAACTTGTTTATGGGGAAAGATTAAGAACGGACCTGTCCGTCTCCTTCGATCAGATATTTGGTCGTGGTCAGGGCCTCGAGTCCCATCGGACCTCTCGCGTGCAACTTCTGGACCGAAATGCCGACCTCGGCACCGAGTCCGAATTCGCCTCCGTCTGTGAAGCGGGTCGAACAGTTGACATAGACGCAGGCCGAATCGATCTCGTTCTGGAAACGGACGGCATGGCTCAGGTCTTCTGTCATGATGGCTTCGCTGTGGTGGGTGCTGTAGCGGTTGATATGCCCGATGGCTTCGTCGAGATCCCGGACGACTTTGACGGCAAGGATATAATCGTCATATTCGGTATCCCAGTCCTCCTCGGTCGCGATTTTGGCGCCGGGCAGGATCTCCCGGGTCTTTTCACAGCCGCGGATCTCCAGATGGTAGGGTGCGGTCGCTTTTTCGAAAGCGGGCAGGAAGGTTTCCGCCACGGCCTCGTGAACGAGCAGCGTCTCGATGGCATTGCAAACGGAGGGGCGCTGACATTTGGCGTTGACCGCGACGCGGATAGCTTTTTCCAGATCTGCGGATGCATCTACAAAGAGGTGGCAGTTGCCGGCGCCGGTCTCGATGATCGGGATCTTGGATTCTTCCACGCAGGAACGGATCAGTCCCTTGCCCCCGCGGGGGATCAGGACGTCCACATATTCCCGGACGTTCATGAGCGCCTTCGCGCTTTCACGGGATGTCGCCTCCACGAAACCGATCAAGTCAGGGCTGAATCCGCAGGCTGAGACGGCATCTTTCATGATGCCTACCAGAACCCGGTTTGTCGACAGCGCTTCTT
>CADBRS010000135.1 GCA_902797125.1 uncultured Ruminococcus sp. | reverse complement strand
GACCAATAGCCTCCAGAAGTCCCGCTCTGTTCGATGCGGAGATAACGTGCACTGACCGTGTCGAAGAAGATCAGACCGGAACCGCGCTCGCCCGTGGCGATCGCGTTGCCCCAGTTTTTGCCGTCATCCGAAACATAGACAGACCACTTGGCTGCCATGTCGCTGGTACTTGTCCCCAGGTCCAGGATCAGCGTGTCGAACGTCAGTTCGGAGCCGAAATCCACCTGAAAATACATGCCCGGCTGCTGGACCTGCGCGGTGTCCCACCGAGTGGAGACGTTGCCGTCGAAGGCACGGGACACGCTTCCTGAATTGTGGCTTGCGCTGCCCTTCCAGGCTTTCCGGTTGATCGCGCTCAGTATATCGTTATCTTCCGAAAAGGCCCGCGCGGTCCCGATATTGTTGATCCAGTTGTCGATCGTGACCTTGATGCCCTTCGCATCAGCCACGGAACCGCCTATCGTGATGAACATGTGTCCGCTCGTGCCTGATTTGATCAAAGGATCCTTTGAATTGATTCCGGATCCCAAAACCGCGACATATCCGCCCTCCAGTTCGGCAAAGGCCGTGTTCCCGGGATTGTGGAAATGAGCGCCGACAAGTCTCAGCATGCCGCTGCTCTGACCCATGTGAAGACCATAGTTGGGCCCGCCCCAATAGTCGCTGGCAAACAGCGTGATGTCGAAATCGTTATTGCCTTCCGAATAGATGTAGTAGACATCCGAAGATCCGAGAGACACGAACTGGGTGTTGATGAAGACAAAATCACAGCTCACGTCTTCCGTAACATACATGGCCTTGACGTCGGCGTCCAGGCCCAATCCGATCGAAACTCCGTTGGGTCCACCGGCTCCTTCCGTGGTCAGGACGATGCCTTTGTTGGCGCCGAAATTGAAGCAATTGTACATGCGGAGATCTGTCAGATCGCCCAGCGTAAAGAATTCCAGGTTGGCATAGCCGTAATCATAGACCGGGTTGATATCCCCTTTGGGGCTGTTCGGGAAGGAACCGAATTTGGATTCGTTGCCACAGGCATAGGCGATGGTATTACACATGACGTTGTTGAAGGTTCCGCCGACCGCGCCCGCACCGGCACTCAGCCCGTAGTTGAACATATGACCGGTCACAAAATCCACGTAGAATCTGTCACAGCGGTTCGTAAACAGATCGATCGCAGCATATGTGGCTCTGAATCCGACATTGATCACGTACAGATCCGAACCGCAGCCCCTGACGGCCCAGGCATAAGGAGCCGGTCCTCCGTCCATGCTGTCCCAGACCTGTTCGGGATAGTTGATCGTCACCCCGCGCAGACCGGCTTTGGATTGGATCGAGATAAAGGCTTGAGCATTCAGATTGTCCCTGCCCCAGTAGCATTCAAGCACCGTGCCTTCTCCGTGCGGTATCGAACTCGTATCCGTCGCGCCGCGCAGTTCCACCCCGGAAGGGATCACGATTGCCCCGTTCAGTCGCCAATGACCGGCAGGGACAAATACGATGCCGCCACCGTTTGCTTCCGCCGCGGCTAAAGCCTTCCGGAAAGCTTCCGTATTGTCTGTTTTGGTTTTGTCAGCCACCGCGCCGTAGTCCGTTACAAGAAACAGATCCATTTTGGCGGGCAGTTTGGTTTGGCTGCCGAAAGTTCCATATTCGTATTGAGGCATATCGACGAGATCATACAGTACCTCGTCGTCGATCGAAACCGTGTATAAGGAATCGTTTTTGACATTCATCGATCCCGCAAACCGGTTAGACGTCAGATTGGCCGAGCCGAAAGTCCCGATAGTCAGATGAGCGGATGCTTTTGAATTATTGAAATCGCAATCGGTCGCATTGAAAATGCCGCCTTCGATACGCACTTCCCCGCGCAAGACGGTCGACTGATTGAAAAGCACACGGGTGGTCGAGGACGCGTCGACTAAGATCGCCGTGTCCGCATCGATGGTACAGCCGGTAAACTGCACCGTATCCGCCGTGCCCGGAGCGATCCAGATCCCGGTCTCGCAACCTGTGATCTCGATATCCGCAAACATGATGCCTGTATAGCTGGAAGCCTCGAACGAGATGCCCGTTTTGCAGTTTTTCAGCCTATAGGCATAATTGTGACCGTTCGGTGTCGCGCCTTCGCTTCCGACTGAATACAATCCCGCGTATCCCTTGTTGTAGCCCTCGATCGTCAAGTAACTGGAATAGGACCAGTCGTTTCGGCGCATGATGAGTCCGACGCCGTTTTCGTAAATGAACTGCCGGACGGCATTTTTCGCCTCTTCATTTGTAAAAGGATCTTCGAGGCCCATCCGGGCATAGAGTCCGCATCCGATCCAGTATTCGGGGGATAGATCCATATATTCAACACGTCCAACGTCCGCGATGTTGTCCACTTCGACGCCAAGGGCCAGAGGTGAGCCGTACACCCCGTTGACAACGGGAGAGGCGCCCATATTGGTATAGGAATAATGCACGCCGATATACGCGTTGACAAAAGTCACGTTCTTGACGTTGTTGTATTCATTGCCCCAGTATCCGTCCACGCCCATGGTGATGGCAGGCGCGTACGGAACGATTTCGTTCGGATCCTGCTCGGGATAGAAAATGGACAGATCCATCACGCCGCCGTTCGTCTCCATTTGGATGAAAGGCAAAGATTTGATAGTCTTGTTCTTTCCATAATAAACCAAAAACACGGTGCCGCGGATGGCTTCTCCGGCCTTGGGTTTTGCCCATTCGCCCCTCAGCGTGACGCCCTTGCGCAGCGTGAGGGATTTGTTGAACCGGTAGAGACCGTCCGGAAAATAGATGACGCCTCCTCCCAGACTGCCGAGCTTGTCGATCAGTTTCTGCACGGTTTGAGTGCAATCCTTTTTCCCGGTCGGATCCACGCCGTAATCCAGAACGTCATATGCAGCCACAAAAGTGCCCACCGAGTAGTCGGTCAGATCGGTCTGGATGACCTTATATTCCGGATCATATGTCGTTTTGACCGGACGGGGCGTTTGTCCGGTTTCTTTGCCCGAGTCCTCCGACTCGGTGCCGCCGTCCGTTTCAGACGCAGATTCCGTCTGACTGTCTGTAGGCTTTCCGGTTTCCTCGCTTGCGGCTGTTCCGCAGGCAGTCAACAGGAAAAGCAGTCCCAATACCCATGCGATTTTTTTCATTATAAACCTCCTGAACGCTGAGCCCCTTGTCCGATCGCCGACGTTTACTTGCGCGCAGCAGCCGTCGGCGGTTTTCCCATTCACCTTGTTGTCAAAAAAAACTGTCATGGTTTTTGCCGCTGCGCTTCGTACCCTTATTGTACCATATTCTTTCTTTGAAAGAAACTTTTTCAGGCACAAAAGTTCCGGCATGGAAGGCTCAAGGCCAAGGAACAAAAACAGCCACGGTCTTCCGTGGCTGCAAACATATTCGCTGTAATTGTGGTTATCCGTCAGGACAGCAGCTTCTGTAAAAGAGTTGCGGCCAATGCGGTATCTTCCGGATTACCGAATGATGAAAAGCGGAAAAAGCCCTCGCCGCACGCGCCGAATCCGGCGCCCGGCGTTCCGATGATCTGAGCCCTTTCCAGCAAATAATCGAAAAATTCCCAGCTTCCCATACCATCCGGACATTTCATCCAGACATAAGGGGCATTCGTCCCTCCGCAATACCAGACCCCGATACGGTCAAGCGCATCCGTCAGCACCCGCGCATTGCGTTTATAGACCTGAATGTTTTCTTTGATCTGCTTCTGCCCTTCATCGGTAAAAACGGCTGCGCCGCCTTTCTGAATAATGAATGAGACTCCGTTCGTTTTCGTCGTCCGGTTGCGGACCCACATATCGTTCAGATTCATGCCGGCGCGTGTCAGTGCTTTCGGGATCACGGTATATCCGAGTCTCGTGCCGGTAAAACCGGCCGTTTTCGAAAGCGAGCAGATCTCGATCGCGCAGTTCTTCGCGCCTTCCAGTTCGAAAATGCTGTGCGGGAGGGTCTCATCCTCGATAAACGCCTCATAGGCGGCATCGAACAGGATGACTGATCCGTTTTCATTTGCAAAATCCACCCATCGCTGCAAAAGATTTCGATCAAACACGGCACCCGTAGGATTGTTCGGGGAACAGATATACAGGATATCGGCGCGGGCCTCCTCGCCGGGGTCAGGCAAAAAGCCGTTTTCTTTCCCCGAAGGCAGATGAATGATCTTTCTGCCTGCCATGACGTTTGCGTCCACATATGCGGGATAGGCCGGTTCGATCACAAGAGCCGTGCTGTCACGGTCGAAGAGATCGAGGATGTCCCCCAATTCGTCGCTGGCACCGCTCGAGACAAAGACTTCATCGTCTGACAGCATCACGCCGCGCCTGCGGTAATGATCTGCGATCGACGCGCGCAGGAAAGGCGCTCCGCATTCTGGCATATAACCGTGAAAATCCCGGCCAGCCTGATCGTCTACCGCTTCGTGGAGCGCTTTGATGACCGCATCACAGAGCGGGAGCGACACATCGCCGATGCCTAGGCGCAGAAGCCGCGCGTCGGGATGAGTTCCGAGGTAGGCCTTGACTTTTTGCGAAATGTTATAAAAGAGGTAAGAATCCTTCAATTCCGCATAATGTGCATTCGGTTTCAGCATAGCGCCGTTTCTCCTTCATATACGGTCTCAGCTGGACCCGTCATCGTGATATCGTAGTCCGCTGATACGGTGATCTCCAGTTTTCCTCCGTCCAGGATGACGCGGATCGGCTCGTTAAATGAACAGAATCCGCACTTTACCGCAGCTGCCGCTGCCGCGCAGGCACCGGTTCCGCACGCCATCGTCACGCCGCTTCCCCGCTCCCATACGCGCATCCGGATCGTATCCCGTTCGAGGACCTGGACAAATTCGACGTTTACGCCGCCATCGAACGAAGGATGTTTCTCGATGATCGGACCGGCAGACCGGAGAGGTGCCTTTTCCGCATCATCGACAAAGATCACGAAATGCGGATTGCCCACGGATACGGGGATGCCGACAAACGGTTTCCCGTCTGCGGTCAGAGTCCTCTCCTCCGATACTTTCGCTTTTCCCATGTCGACGGATACGCTCCTGACTTTTCCGGCAGCGAGGTGCATTTTCAGACGCCGCAGGCCCGAACGCGTTTCAATGGTCAGACAGGTCTTGTCTGTATAGCCTTTGTCGTAGACATATTTCCCTACGCACCTTATCCCGTTGCCGCACATTTTCGCTTCACTGCCGTCCGCGTTGAAGATGCGCATCCTGAAATCGGCGGTGTCGGAGGGCGAAATATAGACCATGCCGTCCGATCCTGCGCCGAAATGGCGATCGGACAGTTTGGTGCAAATCTCTTCAATTCTGTCCGGGACTTCCCCCCAGACATAGAGATAGTCGTTCCCGAGTCCCTGCATTTTGGTGAATTGCATGTTTTTCTCCTTTGACCGGTTTCGTCAATCTTTTCGTACACGGTATTTCATCCGCGTACCTGCCGCTCGGACAGCTTTTGTTCAAAGCGGTTCTTCCGGCTGTTTCTCGATATTTCCGTGGGATAGTGCCCGTCGAAGCATGAGCTGCAGTAGTTTTGCCCTCCGGATAATTCCGAAAGACGCTCAAGAGGCAGAAAACCGAGCGAATCCGCTCCAATCAGCCGGGAGATCTCATCGACGGAATGATGGCACGCGATCAGATTATCCTGAGAATCGATATCGGTGCCATAGAAACAGGGGTAAAGGAACGGAGGTGCGGAAACGCGCATGTGGATCTTTTTGGCTCCGGCTTTCCGCAACAGCGCTACGATATGCCCGCTGGTCGTACCGCGGACGATCGAATCATCGATCAATACGATGTCCTTCCCGTTCACGACTTCCCTCACAGCGGACAGTTTGATATTGACCTGATCCGCTCTGTCTTCCGGTGAAATAAAAGTTCTGCCGATATATTTGTTCTTGATCAGTCCGATCTCATACGGAATGCCCGACGCTCTGCTGTAGCCGAGAGCCGCATCCAGCCCGGAATCGGGAACGCCGATCACCAGATCAGCTTTCACGGGATGAGCCTGTGCCAGTATCCGTCCGGCATTGATCCTCGCCTGATGCACAGACTGTCCGTCGATCACGGAATCGGGACGGGCAAAATAGATATATTCAAAGACGCACAGTTTCTTTTCCTTCGT
>CADBRS010000134.1 GCA_902797125.1 uncultured Ruminococcus sp. | reverse complement strand
CCGGGTCGGTTCTATATTAGTTGGGGTTTAGGCTTCAGTCTGTAAAAAGCCCGTGTCCCGCATCAATGCAGGGAAGTCTATATAGGACAGATGCAAGTCGAGCGCCAGCGTGACGCCTCCCTCAATGGTCTCGGAAGCATATTGCCACATCGCGGCTGTGTCGCTGTAATCCTTGTCCGGGAGTCCCGAAGACGTCCAGGAAGCCAGCCACAAAGGATATCCCGGCAGGATGACGTCCGGATCCAGGAGACCGGCGAGCCAGTTCTTGTTGGTATAGATCCCCGTCAAATAGCCGTGTCCGATCATCTCATCCATGAAAGTGGTCAGGATGGATGTGGTGAGTTCTGCGCCCAGTGCCTCCTGGGACGCTTCCTCCATATCGTAAAAGACGGGATAGTCCAGTTCGTAGCCGGAGAGCCAGAACAGCGCGTTCGACGCGTCCAGAGCAGCCTGTCCGACCGTCAGAGCGTAGGTGTAGTAATAGGCTCCGACATGCAGTCCCGCGGCGCGGGCCTTTTCGTAGTTGACTTCGAAAGTGGCGTCCGGGCCGTTGCTGGATCCGATCTTCAAAATGACGAAATCCATGCCTTTGGCCTTCAGGGCCTCGAAATCGATGATGCCGTTATGGGAGGACAGATCGCATCCGAAGACGGGTTCTTCGAGCGCATAATCCGGAAGAGATTCCATCAGGTCCGCAAACGAAAACGTCCGGATCAGCCGGGTGTCTCCGCAGACCGAGCAGGTCTCGCTGACGTGGCCCGTTGAGGTCTTTGTCGGCGGCGTTGCCAGGGTGGCGTAAACGTGGCCGAGAGGCGGCACCGGGTCGTCGATCTTTTGGAATCCGCAATCCTTGCACAAGTGGAGCGTATAACCGCTGTCCGTACAGGTCGGGGCGACGGTCTGGTCTTCGAAAGCATGCGGCTTCATCTCGGTATAGGCTCCGATGAAATGGTAACCGCAGTCTGTGCAGGTGAAAGTCGTATAGCCGACGGATTGGCATGTCGGTTCCGTGACCGTTTCCTCCAGATGATGGCCCTTTGGGGCGGTGAAGGAATCTTCATAGGTCATGCCGCAGCGCTCACAAGTATGTACGGTCTTGCCCGGTTCGGTACAAGTCGGCTGAATCACGGTGATCAGTTCTTTATGGCCGAGTTTTTCAGGCCCCGGTTCCGAGCAAGTCTCCCCGCAGGTCAGGCATTCATAGACGTTGATGCCGTCTTTGGTGCACGTGGGGGCGGTGGAGCCTTCCGAGAGGCCCCAGTCGTGTCCGACAGGGGGCACGTAATCGTCTTTTTTGACATGGTCGTGGCCGTCCGTATAGAGCGTATAGCCCGAGGTGACGCAGGAGGGATAGACCACTTCCGAAACCGTCCAGACGATCTCGGGAGTCGTGGTTTCCCGGGTCTCTGTCTCGGTCGCCTTTTCGGTCTCCGTTTCGGTCTGCAAAGCGGATTCGGTTGCCGTCTCCTTGGTTCCGAACGGCAGGAAGTCCGGGGAGTCGCAGCCGGCGAGGACGCAGACGAACAGCACGAACAGCAGACAAGCTATGATGATTTCAAATCTCTGATTGCGCATGCGCCGGACCTCCTTTCCCGAATCCTTTGTCGTATGATTCTATTGTAGCCGTTTTTTAGAAAAAATCAAGATGAAAAAACGGACGAGCACAGGCTGCGTCCGTTGATCGGTTTTGTCTGATCAGACCGTTTTATCAAAAATCTTCAGGAGCAATTTCTCGATACCGAAGAAGATCACTTCGACGATGAAGGTGCAGGTCAGCATACCGCAAAGGATATAGGAGACCAAAAAGCCCATGTTGCTCTTGAAATAGGATGCGAACTCATAGGTTCTCGTCGCCGTGCTCAAGGAGTCTACGTACAGATGTGCGAAGACAATGGAGAGAACGATACCGGCAATGACCGGGATCGCGACACGGACACCCCAGAAATAGATCTTATTCTCTTTGAAAAAGTGCTTCAGACTGAACTTGTTTTCCATAAGGCGTCGCCCTCCTGTCAGATACATATCCGCGGACATGTGAAATTATGTTAGCACAGAAAAGGAATCTTGTCAAGTCTTAAAGGGGCTTTATATATTGTTTTTTTGTTCAAAATAGTATAAAATGGGGCGAGACGGCGGGGAAGGACCCGCAATACTCCGACATCGGGAGAGTTCATATGTATATAGGCATCGATATCGGCGGGACCAAAACGGCTGTGATCCTGTCAGACGACTCAGGAAAGATCACCGGCCGGACCGCGTTCCCGACTCTTTCTAAAGACGAAACGCTGAAAAAAGTTTATGCTTTGGTCGAAGAGGCAGGACCTGCGCGCGCCATCGGCATCAGCTGCGGAGGACCCTTGGATGAAGCGAAAGGATTGATCCTGTCGCCGCCCAACTTGCCTGGATGGGACAACGTGCAAATCGTCAAAGACATGAGCGAGCGTTTCGGGACGAAAGTCAGACTGTGCAACGACGCCAACGCCTGCGCACTGGCCGAATGGAGATTCGGCGCGGGGCAGGGCACGAAAAATATGATCTTCATGACGTTCGGGACCGGGCTCGGAGCCGGGCTGATCCTGGACGGCAAACTCTATAGCGGTACCAACGGAAACGCCGGCGAGACCGGCCACATCCGGCTGACCGATTACGGACCCGTGGGATACGGCAAAGCCGGTTCCTTCGAAGGCTATTGCTCGGGCGGCGGCATCCGGCAGCTCGGCCGGACGTTCGCGCTCGAACAGCTCCAGACCGGGAAGAGCTGCGCTTATTGCCGCTCCATGGATGAACTGGATCAGATCACGGCGAAATCCATCGCCGAAGCCGCGGACGCGGGAGACCCGGTCGCCAAGCACGTTTACGCCTTTTGCGGCGAAAAACTCGGATACGGTCTATCCATCCTGATCGACTTGTTCAATCCGGAAGCGATCGTGATCGGCAGTATTTTTGCCCGTTCCGGACATTTGCTCAGAGAGAGCATGGAGCGGGTGATCCGTGAAAACGCATTGCCTTCGTCCTGGTCCGTGTGCCGGATCGTTCCGGCCGCCCTGGGCGAGCAGATCGGAGATTACGGGGCCATCGCGGCAGCCATGATGGCATGAGGAGGTTTTGACATGATTGAGACTTTGTTTGAACATTATCCGGAACTGTCCGGAGAAAAAGAGAATATCCGCAAAACGGTCGACGCGATCGTTGCCATG
>CADBRS010000133.1 GCA_902797125.1 uncultured Ruminococcus sp. | reverse complement strand
GGCATGGAACGCGTCATTGTCGGCGTCGTGGGCGTGCTGCAATACGACGTGCTGGCATTCCGTATGAAAGATGAATACGGGGTCACTTATACCAAAAAGGACCTCCCTCATCAATATATCAAAAGACTGCCGGATAACGTCGAGCCGTCCTCTTTGAAACTGGCCGAAGAGACAAAACGGGTCCAGGACATCCGGGGCAACAATCTGCTGATCTTTTCCGGTCAGTGGAGTATGGATTTTGCCCGCGAACACAACAAAGGTCTGGAACTGCTGGACTTCGACCGCGACATTTTTTGATAAAGCAAAAAAGTGCAGCCGTTCAAGCTGCACTGTGCTCAACATATTATCGAAACGAGACAGCCTCCTGAACGGAGGCTGTCCTTTTGTCATTTGGCTACCGCATAGCTGTCCGCGTTCCCGTTCCCCAATATTTTGGCATTGAAGAAGTTGACGCCGACAAGACCTTTGGCTTCCAGCATGCCTGTTTTCGCGACATAGATATCCACAGTCTGAGCACTGCTGCTTTGAGGTGTGAACGCTCCTTGTGCGTTCAGTCTGCCAACGTGCTGGAAAACAATGCCGTTCAGCAAAGCCTCGCCTTTTTCGCACCGGATCGCTCCTTTTCCGCTCTCAGGTGTCACTCTGGCATCAAAACCGTCCAGGATCAGATTCCCGTTTTCCAGATGAACAAGTCCTGAAGGCACATAATTATAACTGGATGCCCCGCTCGCCGCGAAATGGACCTCGGAAGACTGATCTGTATTGATATATACGGCCAGATTCCCTTCTGCCGTTCCACCCGGGACGATATCGTCCGAGAAGGCCAGGAAGGAAAGAGTCTGATCATATGAACCTGTGATCTTGACACCGCACAGTGAGCCGTCCACAGCGCACCCGACGATCGTTCCGTCAAAACCGCCCGTGAATATCATACCGTATTTGGCCCGGTAATTGAACACGAACAAGAGTTCTTCTCCCACTGTTTCGCCGAACTCATAGGCCGTCAGCTGCTGATTGAGCAGGCTTAACATGCCTGAGAACATAGACGAGCCCATGAAATCACCGGAGGCATCGGTCAGTTTTGTATTTCTGGACAGATTCGTGTAGAAAGTCAGATTAAAATGAGTATTGCGGATCACACCGGCGGATGAACTGCCGTCCAGGACAATCCCTCGATTGAGTACGGCACCGGAAATGTTTTCTACGAAATGACCTCCGCAGTCTGCAGAAGCCAGATCGATGCCCCGGTAACAGTTGCCCAGACAGATATTGCGGATGACGCAATTCTTCCCTTCAGCAGCGATCGCGAACGGGAAGGCCTGCAGGTCGTTCCATGCTTGTTCAGGATACCACAGCATGATTCCGCGCACGGATGAACGTTCGCTCAGCGTGATGAAAGCCTCCGCGTCGGCCTGACCGCGGTTCACCTTGACCAGAAGCACACTTCCTTCGCCCGACGAGACATGCATGCTCTCGCTGATGCCTCGGAGTTCCACGCCTGTTGGAATCGACAGAGACTCTTGGATCACATAGCGCCCTGCAGGCACATAAACGATCCCGCCTTTCGAAGCTGCCGAAATCGCGCTCAAAAAGGCCTGCGTATCATTGGCTGTACCATCGCCTTTGGCTCCGTAATCTTTCACGTTGTAAACCGTCTGGCTATTGGTCACGACGGGAGGAACCGTCAATTGGAACGCATAAGTTCTGGGCTCTTCGTAACTGCCCGTGTCTGAGAAGGAGATCTTGTCTCCCGTCACACTGGTTGAAAGCGGGTTCGTCACAGTCCCGTCCAACGTATTTGACTCGATGGATGCACCCCTGACGGAAGTTCCGACATAGATCGCATCTCCGGAGCCAGAAAAACGGCTGTTGATGATGCTCAAAACACCGCCGTCCGCGGACACTGCATAAGAGTTGCCGCCCCATTGTTTGAAAACGGAATTCTGAGCCGAGATGATCCCGCAGGCTCCGTCTTCAATTTCGATGATCTGACCGTCCGGGTTGGAAAACACAACGTCATAGAACCGGAGGACAGATTCGTTTTTGGTTTCTTCCCCGACTTTGACGCAGACAGCGCCTGTTCCGTTGCAGGATATCGACGCGTCTGAAACGGAGACAGAGTTGAATTCATCCAAAATACCTGTCACACTGTCTTTGATCTCAACTTTGACCAAAGCCGAATAACCGGCCGTCTCGCCGGCATCTTCTTTGTTTCTGGACAAATGGATACCGACCTGACAGGATTCCAGGTAGATCCCGTACATCATCTGCATGTCGGTCCGCTGCAAAAGCAAACCGGTCGTATTCGCTCTCATCAATGCAGACACCTTTTCAAGTGAGATCGATGAGAATGAGCTCCAGATCTGAGGTGTGACGACGATCGTGTTGATCCTTGCGCAATCGTAGCACTTGTTGATCCGGAAACCGCATTGCAATGCGGTCATATAGATATCTGACAAGGTCGGCAGCTGCAACCCTTCATCGGCTGAAATGCCGCAATAGGAATTGACCAGCGTCACATTCTGGATTGATGCGGCATGCTGAGATCCGTCGCCCTCGATATTGTCCTTGATACGGAGTGTAGGGGGATATTTTTGAATCGAATCGGCACTTTGCTCTGGATAAAAGACCGTGATGCCCAAAACACCCGCGCTGGCGCCTATCGTGATCAGCGACTTGTCGCGCGAATCACTGCCTTTCGAACCGGTTGCCAGCAGAACGGTTCCTTTGTGCATATCTTCGGGATCTGCTTGCGGATCCGTCCATTCCCCTGCGAGATAGCAGGATCTTCCGACGGTCAGACTGCCCTTGATCAGATATTGTCCGGCAGGGGCGAAAACCGTGCCGCCGCCCTGCTTTTTGACTTCGTTCAGAGCCTTCTGAAAAGCGTTCGTGTCGTCGGTCAAACCGTCGCCGATCGCTCCGAAATCCGTCACTGAGACGGTATAGATCAAAATGTCTGCGGAATTTCTAGGATCTGTAGGAGTCATCTGACTTACCTTTGCTCCTTTCGCAAATGTACTGTCTATGGTGATGTCTGACTGCTGATTATAGTCGTAAACGGAACGATAGCCCAGTATTTCATTCAGGAAATATTTCACGCCCTGAGCCAGTCCCCTGTTGTCCTTTCCCACAATGACGATTTTTTCACCGACCACTTCGATCCGGTAGTCATCGTCTCCGATTTTCTGGGAGACGGTTTCACTCTCGGGTCTGGTCGTTTGCCCGATGATGATCTCGTGTTCTGTCGTATTGCCCGCTTCATAGTCGGTGACGATCCCGACTTTTTCTCCGGTCATGGTGGAAAGCGCATTTTTCACGGATAGTGACATCGAGGTCACCGTGGCGTCCGCAATATCGGACCGGACGACCTGATAATCCGTTTTTCCATTCGAAACAATGGAAATCTTCCCGCCTGCATCCTGCTGGCTTTCGGATTGTGAATCCTTGCCGGTTTCACTCTCCCCGGGCTGCGGGTCGTTGCTTTGAGAAGAGCAGGCGCAAAAAAGGACCGATAAGATCAAAACAAAGCAAAGCAACAGTCCTAAGGTTTTCAGAATCCGCATATTTCTCCTCCGATCCAATAGTCTCCCGCATCCAGTTCAAAATCGATCGTGCGACCAGTATCTTTGGCATTCAACGCGTCAAGCGTCATCGTAATCCCATTGATCTCCAATGTATCGACGTGTCGGAAGACTGGATATTCGATCTTCGCCTGTCCCGTCGGGATCACGATATGCCAGACAAGACGTCCGTTTCGGTAGGACCACTCGGAAACATATCCCCTGGTGTAACCTGCTGCGCTCGTGATGCGTTTCTGTCCTTCCGGGATCTCATCCTCGGACCTGAAATCAGGACGAATACCCAGTATGCAGCGGCCTTCAAAACCGGGATGTTCGGGATCCGGACGGATACCGAGCACATAGCCGAACAACCACTCTGCCACAGAGCCGTACGCATAATGGTTGAAAGAATTCATGCCCACTGCTCCGAAACCTTTATCCAACGTATAGGAATTCCAGCGTTCCCAGATCGTCGTCGCACCCTGTCTGACGGAATAGAGCCATGACGGGTCTTTGGTCTGCAGGAGCAAAGAATAAGCCAATGCATCCAAACCGACCAGCGACAATGTCTGGTTGAGATTTCCTGTACCTAAAAAGCCAGTAGACAGTGTGTAATCATTGTCCTCGATCTTCTTTTTCAATCGGGCAACAGCACGGTCTTTGTCCTCTCCGGTCACCATTTCAAATGCGACGGGGAGAAGGTATCCTGTCTGCGTGGTCATCTGGATCTCTCCGTCCTTGACGTATCTTTCAAAGTAGGAACGGATGATATCCTGTCTGAGCGATTCATAATATGCCGCCCGATCGGTTTTCCCGATCACTTCCGATATCTTTCTCATCAGAAGCGCATCATAGGCGTAGTAACAGACAGAAACATAACGCTTGTCTGTGACCTCATAATTCAGCCAGTCGCCATAGGATGTCTTCGGGCCGTCGAAGCCGAACTGCTCCAGATATCTCATGTAATATTCCATGGATGCATAGTGGGCTCTGAGCAGTTCCGTGTCGCCGTACATCAAGTACATTTTCCAGGGCACGATGATACCGGCGTCGCCCCAGGCCGCCACGCCGTCTCCGACGATATTGAGCCTCGGGATGACGTCTGAATAGGCGCCGTCAAAACCGACCTGGGAATCTTCAGCGTCATAGAGAAGCCACTTTTCCATGAAACCGTGGATGTCGGCAAGGTAGGCCGCAGCGGTACAGAAGATCTCTGTATCCCCCGTCCAGCCCAGTCTTTCGTCTCTTTGCGGGCAGTCCGTAGGGACGGACAAATAATTGCCCCTCATGCCCCAGCGGGTATTCTGAAACAGTTTGTTGACTTCGGCATCCGAACATGTGAAGTCGCCGTATTCCTCCATCGAGGAACCGACCACTTCTCCGCAGATCTCGAAAACTTCAAGTTCTTGGTCCGTCATGATCTCGATATATCTGAAACCGTAGAACGTGTGAAGCGGGCGAAGGGTCAATTCTTTTCCTGCAGGGAGTATGCATTCATAGCGGGCCAGTGCGGAACGGTAATTCTCGATGTAGATGCTTCCCCGCGGCCCATCGTTGCCCCGGGATCTTTCTCCCGAGTCATTGAGCATTTCGGCGAAGAACACGTAAAGATGCGCCTTTTTCGAGGCCTTGACGCGAAGGACCGGACGACCGACCATATTCTGGCCGAAATCGATCGTTCTGTGCTGACCCGGTTTGAGCATACCTTTTTCACACCCGTATCCGATGCGGGCTTTTTCGCTGTATATGACATGACCGAATGTCGTTCCGTCTTCTTCAGACTTTTCCCAAACGGTCGCGGTCGTAGGACGCAAAACGTGATTGACGCATACGCGCGCCCCTTTGAAAGGTACGATCTTGACGTCAGATGCATCGAAGAACGCAGCTTTCACCCATTTGATCTTTTCCGGTTGCTGGGCGGGATCCGGGACTGTCATATCATCATATTCCCCGTTCCAGATATCCGCATAAAGGACAGGTCCCGTGGTGACTGCATCCCAGTCTTCCCCGCTGCCGTCCAGGACTTTGCGCCCGTCGTCATAGACCTTTTCGATCTCGGCACAAAGCGCGTAAGGTTTGTAACCGTATTCACCGAATGAGATCTTTCCGGACCACCAGCCGCCTGAAACTCGGAAAACAAGCGTGTTCTCCCCTGGCTTTGCAAGTTCGGTCAAATCATATTCAAATTCCATGACGCGAAAATGATAATCCGTCCACAAAGGAGCCAGTTCATCAGGTTTCCCGTCTTTGACGATCCGCTCGCCGTTCAGTAAAGCCTCGAAGACGCCAAGCGCCGTCACTCTCAATTTGACCGAACAAACGCGGTCTTCCTTTTTGAAAACTCTTTTGACTGTCAAGAGTCCGGGGCCCGGTTCCAATGCGTATTCACGCGAATTGAAACGCATATTCTTCCAGGCATTGCCCTGATTCCTGTCCGGATTTTCACGGCAGGTTATGAAACGACCGATCTCCATAATTCCATACTCCTTCTATCTGGGTTGCTCGGGCCAAAGCTTAGGCTCGAGATAGCATTTGATCGTATCTTCTATCCAGTATGTAAACTTGACAGAGGGATAACGATCCTCGTAAGATTTGATCTTCAAATACAATTCTCTTCCGTCACCGACATCATGCCAGATATCGGCAAACAAATAATCATATTGTTTCATTAAGTTTTCGCTTCGAACGAACTCCAAAGCATCTGCGTAGATGATCCGGACTCTGTCCCGGTTCGGGAATTGAGGCAGGATCTCCTGTTCGAAAAGCGATATTACGTCCCTGTTCAGCTCAACGACCGTCACGTCCCGGACCTGTTCGTTTTCCAAAGCTTTGAAAACAAAATAGCCCAAGCCCAGCCCAAACGTCAGAACATGTCCGAAGGCCTGTTTGGCGCAGGGGTCCGTCGTGATCGTTTCATTCGGCATTAAAGTCATCCATTCCCTGTTTCTTTCCAAAACGGCAGGATAGATGAATGATTCATCGAAGAAACCGAGCGAGGGGATCAGACGGCCG
>CADBRS010000132.1 GCA_902797125.1 uncultured Ruminococcus sp. | reverse complement strand
GGTTTCTGCGTTTGCATACCAGGGACTGACCGCGTTCAAGGCGGTCCTTCCGGCGGCATCGACAAGTTTGGAATCCGGGTCACTCTGCGCGGTCCCGCCCGGATTGATGATGACCTTGAGTTTCAGCCCGTATTTGCGCGCGGCTCGAAATTGATGTTTGCTTTCTTCCGCCAGCTTGAGCTTGCCGTTGGAATTTGTGAAATACAGGTCCAGACGTACAGAGGTCAGACCCAATTCACGGTATTCCCGAAAGCGTGCGTTCACGGATGATGCATCCAGTGGGACGCCTCCCTCCGTGATGCAGAGCGCGAGAGGAGATAGTTGTTGCGGCATGTTTGTTTCCTCCGTTTCTTTCGGGACGGTGTCCGATTCGGTCTGTAGCTGCTCCTTGACGGATTTTGTCTCTCCGGCGAGGGATTCCGGCCGGGTTTCAGGCACGGTCCCGCATGAGCCGAGAAACAATCCCGAGCAAAGAATGAGAGCGATAATGAAACAAGCGGTTTTTTTCATACGCCACCCCCCTTTCACAAATCTACTTTTAAGTTTCTCCACAGTTTTTGTACCACAACCAAACCAATTTGTCAATACAGCGGACTGCCTGTCAAACAAACAGCAGAAGAGACTGGCTGAATGCGGGTCGTGTCAGCGTTCCGGTTTGTCGAAAAGTGCTCAAAAATGAAGAAAAAAGGGTACAACTCTTGACTCAAAACGCATAAAATACTATAATAAATCATCCATGCGAAACTTTCGCAATCTATAAAGACATGGAGGCCGATATGGTATACATCCTGCACAACCCCCTGTCCGGCGGTGCCAATTTTGAAGAAGCTGAGGGCAAAATCAAAGAGCAAGCCGAACTGGAAGGACAGACATTTGAAGTTAAAGACATCACAAAGATCGAAGACATGGTTGGCTTTTTCAAAGGCTTAGCCGAAGACGACCGGGTTGTGATCCTGGGTGGAGACGGAACGCTGAACCATCTGGCCAACGATATCCGCGGCTATCAGCCGAAGAATCCTCTCTATGTGTATTCGGGCGGTACAGGCAACGACTATATCCGGGACATCCGCAAGGAAGGCGAAGAAGAGAAGTGCCTCTTCCAGATCAACGAGGATATCATTAATCTGCCTGTCGTCGTCATCGACGGCAAGGCCTATTCCTTCCTCAATAACGTGTCTTACGGTCTGGACGGTGAAGTCTGTGTGGTCGGAGAAGACCAGAAGGCTGCCGGCGCCGAAAAAGTCAACTATACGTCTATCGCCATCAAGTTGCTGATGACATACAAGACCTGCGGCGCTCATATCAAAGTGGACGGGCAGGAATACGATTTTAAGAAAGTTTGGATCGCACCTGCCATGAACGGCCGTTTCTGCGGAGGCGGCATGATGGTTTCGCCTAAGCAGGATCGCAAGACCGGCAATATTTCCACGACCGTTTTCTTCGGTTCCGGCCGTATCCGCACGCTTATGATCTTCCCCAAGATCTTTACGGGCGAGCATGTCAACTATAAAAAATTCATCCGCGAGATGGAAGGCCAAGAGATCGAAGTGACTATGGAAGTGCCCAAGCACGTCCATATCGACGGCGAGGTCGTCCGCGACGTCAAGTCGATGACTGCCTACAAAGGAGAAAAAGCCCATGCTTACGATAAATATACACCGGACGGAGATTTGAAGTGAGTTCATTTAAATCCGAACCCGGTCAGAACCGGTTCAGACGGCCGGTGCCGCAGCTGTTTCTCTGGTGTGCGCTCCTGTTCTCTCTTGCCGGCACGTTCCTTTTGTGGTTTTTCAGGCGGGATGCTTTCGCTTTTCCCAAAGCGCTTTGGCTGATCCTGATCTGGCTGGGCTTCTTCATCGCGCTTTGCGCGCTGCCTTATGTCATCGGATTCATCGTTTCCGTGTGCCTTCCTAAGGGAGAACCTCGGAAAGAGCACGGGATCGCGCGGGCTTTTGCGACCCGCGTCATCGAGGAGACGATGTTCTTCGCCCATATCAAAGTCCGGTTCGAAGGGCTTGAGAAGCTCGAAAAAGGAAAACAATATCTGTTCGTGTCCAATCATCTGAGCATGTTTGATCCCATGCTCTATATGGTCTACCTGTATGCTTTCCGCATCTTGTTCGTGACCAAGCCTGAAAACATGAAGATCCCTCTGGGAGGGCCCTTCATGCGCTTTATCCGTTTCCAGAGCATCAACCGGACCAATCCGAGAGAAGCCGCCAAGACCTTGGCACACGTCACCGAACTGTGCCAGGCGGATAGCCGGTATAGCGCCGGGATCTACCCGGAAGGAACGAGGAGCAAAACAGGCGAACTGCTGCCTTTCCATGAAGGTGTATTCCTCGTGGCCAAAAGAACGCCTCTTCCCGTCTGCGTGCTGCATCTGTCCGGGATCCGTGGCTTGACACACCGCATGCCTTTCAAGCGGACCGAAGTCACGATCCGTGTGCTGGATGTTCTCTCGGTCGAGGATTCACAGTCCCTGACGACTCAGGAGATCAG
>CADBRS010000131.1 GCA_902797125.1 uncultured Ruminococcus sp. | reverse complement strand
GGAACGTCCCGGTTCAGGGTGTCGTGACTGCCGTGGGCATAAACGACTTTTTCGACCTGCTCGTCCGTGATCTCGGTCAGGCCTAAATACTTGAACACTGCCTGGACCGCTTTGGCCGCTTTCCGGCGGACTTCGATGACTTCTTCCTCCTTGACCGGGCGGAGACCTCCGTCTACCTGCATGTCTCTCTGGAGCACGTTGTAGTCGTCGAAATCTTCGGCATCGAAATTCGATCCGGCAAACATATTGTCATAGTTCGGTTCAGCCGCATAACCCGAGAAGATAAAATCCGTTCCGGGCAGGAACTGCAGCATGGTTCTGGCCGTTCTGCGCATCGGCGAGTTGGAAAAGCTCTGGTCGTTGGATGAGGCGCATTCCAGTCCCAGCATGGCTGCGACAAGATTTTCGCCCAGGACTTCCCTAATACCGGCCGGGACCGAGCCCGGGATACCGATGCAGCTGACGGATCCGTTCTGTGTTCCCTGCGATCCGGCGCCCTTTGTCACATAGAGACAGCGGCATTCCAGATACAGCATGGATTTTTTCTCCGCGTTGCCCATCAGGACCTCGGAACCTGCTCCGGAAGTGAACCGGACTTTGAGTCCGCGGGAAGCGTAGGCGGAATTCAAAAAGGCTTTCGAATAAGGCGTATCGTCTCCGTCGACAAAAACCTGCTCTGTCCCGTAAACGGAAACCGTTTCGGCATATGTCGTCAGACCGCGGATACCCAGTTCCAGTTCGGTAGCCTCTTCGGAAGAACACTGTGTCAGCGTGCCTCCACGTCCGCATTGGGAACCGATCAGCAAGGCCATGGCATTGAACGGTGCATACCGAGCCACGCCCATGGTCGTTTCCTCCTCGGCAAAGCCGCGGAACGATCCTTCTGCCGCATCCGCGGCGATCTGGACCGGATCATCCTTCAGGTTCGTGATATGAGCCTGATTCCCCGGTTGCAGACGTGCACGCATTTTCTGCATGCCCATCATCATTTCCACAACGTTGAGATAACCGACGACCTCGGCAATTTTAGCCGGCGTGATTCCCGAACAGATCTTCAGGACTTCTTTCCGGCTGACGGAGATATCGACGACCTTGCGGGCGATCTCGACAGAGGGGATCTTCATCATTTCTTCCACGCGGTCGATCTGGATCGCATAGTCTGCGATGAAACGGTCCAAAAAGTCGAATTCTTCCCTCGTTTTGCCGTCCAGCTCGACGATGACGCCGTTCCTGACTGTTGCCGAAGGCTTCGGATCGTACGGGCTATGCATGGCAACAAAACCCATTTCGGGCCATTCATTGATAAATCCATCCAAATTCACCGAACGGGCATCCAGTGTTTCAAAACGTTTGGACCGCATTTTCCTACCTCCGGGCACAATCTGCCAGTTATTATTATATCGCGCGCGCAAACGGATGTCAATTGTCAATTCTATGCAAAAGGCATGGCCCGACCATGTTTTTTCTGTGAAGACTGCATTGAGCTGACATCTTTCTGACAGGTGGCGACCAGCCGCTGTGCTCATACGGGGGCATAACATCAAAAAAAGCCCCGGTCGGGGCTTCAAAGCAGATTGCTTTTTCGAACGGCACGAGGCCGTGTTTGAATTATTGTTTTTTAGCCGTTACAGCATGCGAGCAGTTTGTCTCGCTGAAGCAGGACTTCCGTCACAAGTTCGCTGTAGTCTGCATCTTCCCTGTTGCGAAGCATTTCGGTCATCTTGCTGATCGGAGTGAGAATAGGCGTCAGCGCGAGATTGGCCACGACCCCTTTGAGTGAATGCGATAATTCGAAAGCCTTGGTCAGATCTTTTTGATCCAATGCATCTTTCAGCTGATCGAAAGCCGGACTCCGGACAGATTTGTCGACCAGCGTCAGGTAAAACTGCTCGTTGTTCAGGCAGCGGTTCATGCCTTCTTTTACGTTGGCTCCGAATGAGGTTAATTTGTCGATTGTCAACATAGCGATTTTTCCTTAGCCTTTCGTGACTATGCCGTTGTTCTGATGCTTTTCGGCCAGATATTGTTCAAAATCCTGCTCGGGCATCGGTTTTGCAAAATAATATCCCTGGATCATTTCGCACCCCATGTCTTTGAGGGCTTTGAATTGTTCCTCGGTTTCAACACCTTCGGCAATCAGCGGGACGGACAGCGAGTCCGCCATATCGATGATTACTTTCAACATGCGGATATTGCCCTGCTCTTTCAGCGCATTGACGATCAGCATCCGGTCCAGTTTCATGACGTCGATCGGCAGCGTGGAGATCATACTGATGGAGGAATAGCCGGAACCGAAATCATCCATTTCGATCACAAAACCTTTTTCCCGCAGTTTGCTGACAGTCGAAATGATCTGTTTGGCATCGTCCGTGTAGGCCGATTCCGTGATCTCCAGATGCAAAGCGCTGTTGGAAATACCGTTCGCTTCCGTCAGTCGGCACAGCATGTCTGCCAGATCTGGATCCAGCGCATCGACCCTAGACACGTTGACCGAAACCGGGATCTCACGGCCGAATTTCTTTTTCCACCTGCCCTGGCAAGCAGCCGTTTCACGCCAGACATAATCATCCAGCTGTCTGACCAGTCCGTTGCTTTCGAACAGCGGGACAAACGCGCCCGGACTGACAAAACCGAGCACGGGATGGACCCAGCGGACCAGCGCCTCCGCTCCGCAAAGCAGGGGCTTCTCGGGTCTGATATCGAATTTGGGCTGGAAATAGACCTTGAACTGCTTATGGACAAGCGCATCGTGAAAATCTTCCAGCAACCGTTCTTCATAGATTTCTTTCTCGTGCAGATCGTTGTCGTATGTCGCGATACAGGTCGTATAATCGTTTTTGATCAAATCTGCGGCGCTTTTGGCCCGATCGAACCGGAGTTCCATGTCGATCGACGGATCGACATTCGCATATACTCCGACACGGATACGGACGTGGCCGGGCTCTTCTTCACAGGCCGCGGCCGTGACGGTTTCAACCGCATCGGCATAGTCGGAACCGTGGGGGCAGTAAAGCAAAAAAGTATCCGCGTTCCGACGGCATGCGATCCCGCCCGACCGGTTTGCGTAATCGTACAAAGCACGTCCGACCCTTTGGAGCAGCCTGTCGGCATATCCTTTTCCGAACCGTTCGTTGATCATATGGAAATGATTGATATCCAGGATCAATGCGTCCATCGGGGTGTCTTTGTGGAACTGATCGAACTGGTCTGCATACCGGAAGAAATATTCCCTCGTGTAAAGACCCGTCAGTCCGTCTCTTTCCGTTTCCCTGATCAGATCCCGGCCCTCACTCAGCTCAATCGTGCGTCTCACCCGAGCCTGAACCACTTTGGGAAGCGGATAAGGCTTGGTGATAAAATCGATCGCGCCGATATTCAGACTTTCAACTTCTGCTTCCCCATCCGACGTCATCACGATCACGGGGATCTTTGAAAAAGTCGAACCGGCTTTGATCCAGCGAAGGATGTCCAATCCGTGCAGATCGGGAAGATTCAGATCCAACAAGATCAGGCTGATCGCCCGGTTTTCCCGCTCAATGATAGTTTTCGCCTGTTCGCCGCTGTCTGCGATGATCAGTTCATAATCCGACTCCAGATAGGCCGCAAGGATCTGCTGGTTGATCGGTTCATCTTCTACGATCAGGATCCTGCGTTTGGAAGTCCTGACACGATCAGCCGGCGTTTGGGCTCTGTTGTTCTTGTCCTCAATCATATGTATCTCCCGTCGGCAGACCTTTCCGGATCGGTGACCCGAGACTTCTTCTGCATCCGTGCGCGGGATGCGTTCGGCAGGCCGATACACCTGAAGGAAGAAGCCCGGAAAAGAATGGATGATACCCGAAATCAGGGATCGGTCCGCAACTCATACTTTTACCAGCAAAATTATATATCATTTCTGCGCGGTTTTCAACAATATTTTCGCGGCAGGGGCAGTTCGTCCGCCACGGCTTCCACAAGCTGGCACAGAAACTCGCTGTCGTCTACATTGTCGACCATGATCATTTCCCTGCCTCCCGGATAAGGTCTTTCGAGAGAAGCGTCCGGCATCATGGATCCGGCGGTCTTCGTCGGTTTCACCAGAAGCCTGTCGTCGTAGATCCCGCCGATGACCCGGTCTTTGT
>CADBRS010000130.1 GCA_902797125.1 uncultured Ruminococcus sp. | reverse complement strand
CTTTTTGGTTTCGGATTCTTTGGTTGTGTTCTTTGATTCTGACTCAGATTCGGTTTCCTGCGGTGTGTTAGGACCGGTCTGGCAAGCAGACAGAACGGCAACGACCGATAAGATGAGAAGAATGGATAAAAATACGGATAGACTACGTTTCATAATTTATATACCCCCTTCTGGCCTGATTTTGACTGAACGTGTATGTCCCCATGGCCCGACGGCCATACCGCGCCCGGCATCCCCTCCGGAAAACGGCTCATTAAGTATAGCATGGAAAGGCGAAAAGTGTCAAGGACGGAAAGGGCACAAAAAGAGATAATTTTGCCTTTTTTCAAACTTTTTTTCGAGCCGTTCCGAAGGCATGACGAAAAAGATCCCGACGGGTATGCCGGGACCTTGGAAAATGTGCTGATTCAATTGCTGAACATGATCCGTTCGCTGTCGAAAAGTTTGGACAAAGCGAACACGCCGAGCCCGAAGAGGACCAGGTTTTCCACACTCGTGATGATGATGCCGGTCAGGTTGAAACTGCCGGAGAGCAGACCGGAGAGACTCTTGGCTGCATTGAATATCGGGATCAGGTAAAGGAACGGACTGTCTCCGAGATTTCCGTACATGGTCAGCAGCGACGTGACTGCAATGACAAGGATGGCGGGACCCGAATACTGCGTCGCTTCCTTGACGCTCTTGCAGAGCGCCGAAATGATCGAAACGATCACGGTGAAGAAAAGGACAGAACTCAATATGATCGCAAAGATGCCCAGAAAAACGCCTGCACCGTACGAGAGCAGATTGAAGCTTCCGAACTCCTGTCCGAGCAACTTGGGAAGGGACAGGATCACGCCGAGGAACGAGACTGTTGCGGAGAGCAAAGCCGTCACGGACAGGGCCAGGATCTTGCCTGATGCGATATAAGCTCTTTTGACCGGAGTGACCAGAAGCGTGGCGATCGTGCCGCGCTCTTTTTCGCCCGCGATGGACTCGGTTGCAACAGACAAACATCCCGTGAAGAGCAGCATGAGCATGAGCAGGGGCAGGATCGAGGACATGATCGATTTCGTGAAATCTTCCTCGCTCAGCTGGTTTTCGCTGGAAACTCCGAAAACAGGAGTCGCCATACGCGCCTGCAGTATTGCCATGACCGTCGTGTATGCGTTCTGGGAGGCCGCATTCGAAGAATCAAAGAGCACCCGGACGGTCGGGAACTGACCGTTCTCGACTTTTTGGTCGAACGAATCCGGGAAAACGACGATCACGTCCGTACGTTTTTCTTTGAGCGCGGTCTTAGCCATGTCTTCGTCCGGATAGGTCTGCATCGCATGCTTGAAATTTTCCACACTATCCAGGTCGGATGAGAAGTTCTGAGATTCTCCGAACACTGTCACGCGGTAGATCGCGTCCCCCTCGGGGGCGGAGGTCATCGAAGTGATGAAATTGCCCATGACCGAATAGATCACGAAGATCAAAAGTCCGGGCAGGAACAAAGCGATCAGAAGCCTTCTGTCCGAGAAGAAGCGCTTCAGCTCTTTTTTGAAAATGACGCCGATCTCATGCATCTTCGCCCACCTCCTCTTTGTACAGGTCAAAGAAGACGTCTTCGAGGGGCCGACCGTTCGTGATGGACTGCAGCGTATCCGACACGATCATGCGTCCGCCGATGATGACGCCGATCCGGTCGCACAGCTTTTCGGCGAGCGAGAAGATGTGAGTCGAGATGATGATCGTTTTGCCGCTGTCCCTGAGTTCTTTGAGATAATCCGTGACGGTCTTGGCTGTGATGACGTCCAGCCCGTTCGTGGGCTCGTCGAAAATGATGATGTCCGGATCGTGGACGATCGAGATGACGATGGACGTTTTCTGCTTCATGCCGGTGGAGAGATCCCCAACTTTCACCTGAGCGAACCGGTCGATGCCGAAGCGCTCGAACAACTTGGCTTTTCTGGCTTTGGCTACTTCCGGGTCGACCCCGTGCAGCATACTGAAATAATCGAAAAGATAGTCCGGCGTGAAGAAATCTTCCAGCTTGAGTTCGGAAGTTAGGAAACCGATCTTGGACCGGACTTTGGCAGGCTCTCCCACGACGCTGGCTCCGTCTACGAAAGCGTCGCCCGAATCGGGCTTGATGAGCGTCGCGATCATGCGCAGCGTCGTCGTTTTGCCGGCTCCGTTCGGTCCGAGCAGACCGTAGATCTCGCCCTTGGAGGCAGTGAACGAGAGACCGTTCACCGCCACCCGGATCGGCTCACGGATCCGTTCGATGCGCTGCTGCTTCCGGCTGAGTTTGAACGT
>CADBRS010000129.1 GCA_902797125.1 uncultured Ruminococcus sp. | reverse complement strand
CGATTTTTGAAAACGGAGCCGTCAAGCTGGATTCCAGAGCCGTAGACCCGACCAACAGCGCGGAAAACTGGGCATCCATGCTTCACGGCGTGTTGCCCTCCAAGCACCGGAGAAACAACACGAACACAGGGCAGGAAGCCTATCCAGAAGATTCGATCTATCCCAGTATCTTTGCCTTGCTCCATGAGCAGAGACCGGAGGCGACGATCGCATCTTTCGTCAACTGGAACAATATCAATTACGGCATCGTGGAAAACAACATCGGTGTCCACAAAGAAAACATAGGTTCCGATGCTGCGCTGACGGATGCGATCTGCGCATATGTCAAGGCACAGAAACCGGTCATGCTGTTCGTTCAGTTTGACGAAGTCGATCATACCGGGCATACGAGCGGATATACCAGCAACGAGTATTATGATCAGCTGGAAAAAGCGGACGAGATGATCGGACAGATCCACAATGCCTATGCCGAAGCCGGCATTCTGGAGAAGACTTTGTTCATAGTCTGCGCGGATCACGGCGGTCTGAACAAAGGGCACGGAGGTACTTCCGAGGTCGAAAGGACAGTTGCCTTTGCGGTCGCCGGCTACACGGTCATCCCGGGCGGGACGATCGGGCCGATGGATCAAAGAGATATTGCCGCCATCGCGGCATATGCGCTCGGAATCGAACCGGACAGCACCTGGACAGGGCGTGTTCCGACCGGTATTTTCGAAGGTGTAGGAACTGATGAAAGGGAAGAAGATACCGTCCTTTACCGCAATCATCAGACGGTCCCGACCCCCGAACCCGGCAGCAAGGATTATATTTCCGAATACGTTAAAGAAGATCTGATCGCTTATCTGACTTTTGACGAAACGATCGAAGATGAACTCGGGCATACGATCAAACAGACAGGCAACCTGGATTACGCCGAAGGCTTTTTCGGAGAGGCTCTGGACATGTCCGGAAGAGGGTATGTTTCCCTGGAAGGGTACCGCCCCAACGTCGACAATTTCACGGTGGCGATGTGGGTCAAGACCGAAGGCGTTTCAAGTGAGGACCCGTGCCTTTGCTCCAATAAGAACTGGGCTTCAGGGATGAATCCGGGCTTCGTACTGGCCCTGAGGCGCGCAGACGTCAAATTCAATGCCGGGACCGGTTCCGAAAGAGTGGATCTGACCTGTCCTTTGCCGGAAGACTACAAGGACGGCTGGATGCATGTGACACTCGTCGTGGACAGGGATCAGAACGAGATCCGCTTCTATTATGATTTTGCAGATCCCTATGTTCTGAAGATGCCTGCTTCTTTTGAAGATGTGACTTTCAATGCTTACGGAGGATTGAATATCGGTCAGGACGGGACAGGGAAATTCGGATTGACATTGGAGAAAACCCTGCTCGACGAATTCATGTTGTTCGATGCGGCCCTGACTTCTCAGGAAGTTTACGCTCTGGGCACATATTTCGGCGTGAGCTGACAGCGAAGCTTCACGCGACCGTAAAAGTGAACCACTCATGACTGAAGTCACGGGTGTTCCCGGCAATTCATAAAACTAAAAGCAACCTGATTTGATTAACAAGTCAGGTTGCTTTCACGATGCGGGTGACAGGACTTGAACCTGCACACGGAAGTACAAGATCCTAAATCTTGCGTGTCTGCCAATTCCACCACACCCGCTTTTCCGCCATTATACAGCATTTCAAAGTCTGTGTCAATTTTCTGGAGATTTTTTTGTTTCGGATCGCTTTTTTGAGTGATTTGGGTGTTTCCCACTTGGAATCAGTAGTATAATGTGTATAGTTAATTTCGGGGTATGTTTTGGCATGGATGGCATCAGTGAAAAACCGGAAAAGGTCACGTTTCGTGAAACCTTCAATTTCAAAGACAGTTCCGCCCGGGCACGGATTTTCATGTTGCTGTCCGTATCTATCCAGACGGCGTTGGTCTATGTTACGACAGGCATTTTCTTTACCGGTTTTCTGAGTGAAAACGGCATAGACATATACGGTAACAACATTTTGATGTTTGTGCCTTACGTTGCCGGACTGTTTTCTCTGGTGGCACCGGAAATCCTTTCCCGTTTCAAAAAGAGAAAGCTGATACTGGCGTTCTGCATGTTTTTCTACTACGCATTCCTTCTCGGGGGAGTCAATCTGATTCCTCTTGTGATCGAAGACAGTGTCGGCAAACTGTGGGGAATGGTCGTCGTATCGTTCATCGCCAATCTTTTTTATGTGATCGGGACTGCAGGGTACAACGCCTGGCATGTCCGGTTCATCCCGGAAAGGATCAGGTCCTACTACCTGTCCTGTTCGCAGATCTCCGCTGCATTGATCGCGGGCATCTTCGCACTCGTTTCCGGACAGATTTCCGACTATCTGGCCTCAATCGAAGGGGGTCAGCTTCAGTTTCTGATCAATTTGAGATATGTCTCGATCGGGATCGGCGCAATCCAGTGTATCTGTTTGATGATACCCAAAGAAGTCGAATATCCCGTCATCCGAACGCCCCATATTTCAGACGTCATTTCGATCCCTGTGAAAAACAGGAAATTCATGATGACGATG
>CADBRS010000128.1 GCA_902797125.1 uncultured Ruminococcus sp. | reverse complement strand
TCCACCGCGCCGCCGATATCTTTCTGAGCAACATCTCTGACATCTCTGCACAATACGGTCATTTTTTCTTTGAAGCCGTTCATGTCCGCATTTCTGGCAATCAGATCCGCAAATTCGGGTATGATCTCGACCGCGATCGACTTTTCACATTTTGCATAATGATGCAGCAGCAAAGGGATGACTCCTGTTCCACTTCCCAGATCCGCAACGCGCTTTCCGGCATCTTTTCTCACGAATGCTGCAAGCAGATAAGCGTCCGTGCCGAATTTAAGCCCATCTTTTTTGCTGATCAGTTTTAGCGACCCGTTGATCTCCTGCATTGTTTCGTCCGATCGGACACAATCTTCCATAACACCCCCAAAAAATAACCGGGACTGTCAGACAATCCCGGATATTTCGATTTGATTAATCACTCTTCCTGCTTCGGTGCGCCTACAGGGCAAACATCAGCACATGTGCCGCATTCGATGCAAGCTTCAGGATCGATCACATATTTGCCGTCGCCTTCAGAAATGGCATTGACGGGACATTCACCTGCGCAAGAACCGCAGCAGATGCAGTCATCTGAAATCTTATAAGCCATTTTAAGTACCTCCATTACGCGAAATAGAACCCACAGGCATTATAGCAAAATTGCTTTATATTTTGCAATAGTTTTACTTATTATTTTACTCGTCAAAATAGAAGTTATCGATCTTTTCAAGATTTGCAAGCCATTTTGCCTGGTTCGAATCATATTTGCTGGCCACGAGATTGTTGCCTGTGTTGATGATTTCCCGGCACATACCGTGGGCCAGGTCGCCGATTTCATAACCGTACAATTCACCGATATCGAAAATCGCACCGTCGACGATATAATCAAAACATTTGCTCGATTCTGAGTCTCTCAGATATTTGACTTTCACGATCACTTCCGTATATGCAGGATACAGATCGATGTAAGAAAGATAATTGAGATAATCCCATGCCGCGCATGCTGCCTCCTTGTTTTTGCAATTGGACATCAGAGACATCGTCGAATATGCATCCTGAACCCAGCAATGATACTTCTCCTGGATTTCATCAAGTTTCGGCTGTGGGATCAAGCCGTAATCGCTGCTCATATTACGGATCATGGCATTGAACTGCTCATTGCGGAAAACATTGTTCACAAGGAACATGATCTGGTCGTTAACAAACATTTTGACCGGCTCATCCGAACCGCCGTATTGATCTACGAACGCTCCGTTGTTCTTCTTAAACATGGTGATCAGCAGGTCCATGGCATCAGACGCACGTTCGATATCCAGATTCAAATCATGATATCCGTATTCATCCTGCGTAACGAAAGTCAATTCACAGGGTAAAAACCATCCGCCGTATCCTTCTGAAGAACCCAGTCCGAAATAGTCCTCCGCATCCATCTTGTCGTTATTGTTCAGATCCTGCCAGGAATTCTCAGTGTAATCGATCAGCGTTTCAAGGGTCCATTTCCCGTCGATGACAGTCTCATAAGGATTTTCAAGGCCCATATTCTTGACCATGCTCTTGTTGAAGAACACACCCAGCGATCTGTCGATGACGAGAATATTCATACTGCCGATGGCAAAGTACTGCTTGTTGTTGATATTCTGTACGGCACTGTAGTTCTGATTCCAATAAGGCTGATCCAGATGCAGATTCGGTTCCGTCAAAAGATTTTCGTAACACCCGGCTAATGCGGTTGTCGTTCCGTAATAAGCGTAGTGGGCAACGATATCGAAATCTGACGTGCCGGAAAGATGGGCAGTTTGAACCGTGCTGCTTATATCATGATGGTCGATAGAACGTCCTTCCAGAATCACTCCAAGATCCTCTTCTGCCTCTAAATTACGTTCGAAAATGGTATCATTGACCACTTCTCCGTTCCTGTCTTCAGAGACGAAATCTCTGTCTTGGGTCTTGTATATGATCGTGATGACCGTATCATCAAAATTAGTTTTTTCCACGTCGAAAGGCGAGGGAATCTTTTCTCTTCCCCATTCATCATATTTGTCGTCCTCGGTCTCGGTTTCCTCCGGAGTCGTTCCTGGTTGATCTCCTTGTCTTGTCTCAGACTCCTTCACTTCGGTCGTTGTCCCGCACGCAACTGCTGTAATTAACATACAAATTGCCAATAGCATCAAGATAATTCTGATTGCAGTTTTCATTTTTTCCTCCTTTTGAACTTTGCAACTGATCACAGTCACGCCTTTAAAAACGACTTAGGCAGCACATTTTCTAGGTGGTATTTTCCACATTGCACATGAATTATACATTTTTTACCCTGCTTAGTCAACATAGTTCACAAAAATTGGGCGATCCGGTCAGATCCGGTCGCCCAAAAATCAAATATGGATTTGTGAAAAAACCTGACCTATCGGTTCTCTGATCACCAGATCGGCAAGATCGTCCGCCTGCGTCGGGTCCCGATTGATCAATACCAAATGCTTGCCTCTAAAATAACGGATCAGCCCTGCTGCGGGATAGACGGTCAAGGAAGTGCCCCCAATGATCAGCAAGTCTGAAAGACGGATACTGTCGGTGGCGTTTTCCACAACAGTCGAGTCCAGTGGCTCTTCGTACAGAACCACATCCGGTTTGATCAACCCGCCGCACGAACATCTAGGTGTGCGGTCTGCGTTCAGTATCGCCTCCGCAGCGTACATTTTTCTGCAAGAGAGGCAATAATTGCGGTGAACGGACCCATGCAGTTCATACACGCGGCTGGATCCGGCGGCCTGATGCAGTCCGTCGATATTTTGAGTAATGATATCAACATGCTTTCCGGCTTTTTCCAGTTCGGCCAGCTTTAGGTGGGCCGCATTGGGTTTGGCGCTCAGGTTAATCATTTTGGCCTTGTAAAACTCGTAAAACTCATCCGTATGGGTCACGAAAAAGGAATGACTGAGATAGGTTTCCGGCGGATATTTGAACGTCTGATGATATAAACCGTCCACACTCCGATAATCCGGGATCCCGCTCTCGGTACTGACGCCTGCACCGCCGAAGAAGGCGATCCGGTTCGATTCTTCCACCCATTTTTGGAGGAGTTCGATCTTTGAGTCAGTCATACTCAGGCCTCGGTGATTTCTTCCATAACGTATGCTTCGAGAATATCCCCGGCACGCATATCGTTGAATTTTTCGAGTCCGATACCGCATTCATACGTCACGGCGACTTCGCGCACGTCATCCTTGAATCTGCGCAAAGAGGCGACTTTATCCTCAAAAATGACGACACCGTCTCTGATCACGCGGATCTTGGACTGCCTGGTGATCTTGCCGTCCTGAACATAAGAACCGGCAATGAAGCCCACGTTCGGCACATGGATGACCTGACGGACTTCTGCATGCCCAAGCAAAGCTTCTCTGAATTTCGGAGCCAGCATGCCCTTCATCGCGGCGGAAATCTCCTCGATGCAGTCGTAGATGATCCTGTATGTGCGGATATCTACGCCCTGTCTTTCGGCAGAATCCAGTGCCGCTCTGTCCGGACGAACGTTGAACCCGACGATGATCGCATTGGATGCTGTAGCCAGCATCACATCGCCTTCCGTGATGCCTCCTGCTGCCGCATGGATCACACGGACGCGAACTTCTTCGTTGGACAACTTTTCGAGAGACTGGCGGACGGCTTCAACACTGCCGTCGACGTCGGCTTTGACGATGATCGGCAGATCCTTCATACCCTCGTTGATCTGGCTGAAGAGATCATCCAGGTTGGTGCGGGCATTTGCTTTGAAGACTTCCTGTTTTGCCTTGTCTTTTCGCTGATCTGCAAGCTCTCTGGCCATACGCTCGTTATCCACGGCAGCGAACTCATCGCCAGCTTGCGGAACGTCTGCCAAACCGATGATCTCGACAGGGACGGAAGGTCCGGCTTCTTTCACGGCTTTTCCGCTGCTGTCTTTCATCAGTCTGACACGACCGACTGCAGTACCTGCAATCACGATATCACCCAGACGCAGCGTTCCGTTTTGAACGAGAACCGTTGCAACCGGTCCGAATCCTTTATCCAGTTTGGCTTCGATAATCAGGCCCTTTGCCCGTCTGTTCGGATTGGCGCGAAGCTCTTTGACTTCGGCAACGAGAAGAATGTTTTCAAGCAGATCATCGATGCCCTGTTTCGTTTTGGCCGACACAGGAACACAGATGATATCTCCGCCCCATTCTTCAGGAACCAGATCGTATTTGGTCAATTCCTGTTTGATCGTTTCGGGGTCGGCACCGGGCTTGTCGATCTTGTTGATGGCAACGATGATATCGACACCGGCAGCTTTTGCATGATTGATCGCTTCAATGGTCTGAGGCATGATGCCATCATCCGCAGCTACGACCAGGATCGCAATGTCTGTAGCCATCGCGCCTCTGGCACGCATGGCGGTGAAAGCTTCGTGACCGGGCGTATCGAGGAAAGTAATGTTCTTTCCCTTGACAGAAACACGGTAAGCACCGATATGCTGGGTGATGCCGCCCGCTTCTCCTTCGGTGACATTGGTATGACGGATCGCATCCAGCAACGAAGTTTTACCGTGGTCGACATGTCCCATAACGCAGACGACGGGTGCTCTTTCAACGAGGTTTTCTTCAGCATCCTCTGTGTTGTCGAACAGTTTATCTTCGATCGTGACCACGACTTCTTTTGTGACAACCGCGCCGAGTTCGTCTGCGACCAGTGCGGCAGTATCAAAATCAATGGTCTCATTGACTGTTGCCATCACGCCTAAACCAATCAGTTTCTTGACAACTTCGGCTGCTGTGACTTTCAGTCTGGAGGCCAGATCGGAAACGACGATTTCATCGGGAATGGCAGCGGTGACGATCTGCTTAGGAATGATCATCTTCTGCTTTTTGACCGGTTTGCCCTTTCCGCCCTTAGCAAGAGGCTTGCGGGAAAGATTCGTTGTTTCCGTTGTTTTCTTAACTTTCTGCGGGGAGATGCGTTCATCCTCTACGTCCGGAGCAAAATCATCATAGGATTGATTGTACTTATCCATGTCCACAGTGGAGGAACGGGTGTCGATGACACGGGTCGCTCCGCGGCTGGATGCGGTCGTTGCGCTTCGAATGATTTCGGGGGCTTTATATTTCTCGTGAGGAACACTTCCGCCGAAATCCTTGTCTCCGTCGTAACGATTCTGTCCAAATCCGCCCTTGTTGGCTCCCTTGGCGCCTTTTCCGCCCTTTTGATTCTTGGCATTTTGCTTAGGCGCGCCATATCGGCCGAGATTCATTTCCGCAAGCAATTCCGCATTGGATTTTGCAACTGCGCTCTGCCCGGATCCGACATCGCTTGCTCCGCGGAAAGCAGGTCTGCTTCCGGAAGGCAACGGCTTCTGCTGTGGATAACCCGGTCTGCCCTGTCCCTGAGCTGTGCTTTGTGTACGGCTGGGGAAAGGTTGCGGCTTGGTTCCTGCAGCGGAAGGACGAGGGTTCGAACTGATCGCTTTGGCAGGAATATTGTAGACAGGCCGAGCAGGCTTTGGTGCAACCTGCGGTGCAACTGTTTCTTTGACCTCAGGTTTTTTGGGTTCTGTCGGCTTTTCCTGCTGAACCTTTTCAGGTTCGGCAGAAGGCTTTGCCGAAGCAGCAGCTGCCTGCTGCGGCTTTTCAGGCTGAGCCTTCTTGGATTCGGCAGGCTTCTTTTCCTGCGTTTTTTCTTCGGTAGCCTTGCCCGGTTTTTCCTCAACCTTTTTGGAGGCAGGTATCACCTTGTCGGAAGCGGCGACGGTAATCGTAACTTCCCCGTTCAGATAAGGCGTAATATCTTCCACCTTGTGCGCGTTCGTCAACGCCTCAAAGAACAGCCCGAACTGGCTTTCAGAGAGAGAACCCGCTGCTTTGACTTCTTCTCCTTGTTCTGACAGAATGCTCACCAAGTCCTTGGACTTAATGTTGGCAAACTTTGCACCATCAGCCAGTTTGATGTCTTTTGACAGTTGTGAAACTTTTAAAAATGTCGCTTCTAATCCCATTAGATCCTCCTAAGCTAGATCCTTAAAGACTTAGTTTTTATTCCCGGGCAAAACGTCCGGAACATATGATTGCTTTTCCAAAGCATTATTAACGACCGTGGACAACGATTTGTCTGCGATCCCGACAACGCCTGTCGATCCGCTTTTGCCCACCGCGTGAGCCAGCCCGACCGCATCCGTTTCTAACCTGAACTTACAGACGTTGTAATACCGGCATTTGTCGGTTATTTTTTTGTGCGTTGCAGGTGAAGTATCTCCTGCCTCCACGACCAAGAAGATCCGGTTTGGTCCCTGGTGCCGAAGTCCTTCGCAAACCAGGTCTGTCCCGACAATCAACTTGTGTGCTTTCACACAGAGACCGATTGCAGATAAAATTCTGCTATCATCCATTCTTTGCCTCCGCCTCCGACAGTTTCAACTCCAGACGATCGTAAACCTCATCCGGGATATGAACACCCAGATTCGTGTCCAATCGTTTGCTTTTGCGTACTTTTTTGAAACATTGGATCTGCGGACAGATATAGGCGCCGCGCCCGGAAAGTTTTCCGGTAAAATCCAGGGTCACCTCTCCATCTGGCGTTCGAACGATACGGATCAGTTCTTTTTTCGGTTTGTGCTCGTTACAACCCATACACTGCCGCATTGGAATTTTCTTTTGTGCAGGCATCAAGTACTCCTCACAACTCCACTTCGTCCGAAGAATGAATATCGATCTTCATGCCCGTCAGTTTGGCTGCCAATCTGGCATTCTGCCCTTCTTTGCCGATGGCAAGGGACAACTGATCCGAGGATACGATCGCACGTGCACTGCGTTCTCCCGTCATGATGACGGCCTGAACTTCAGCGGGGGCCAAAGCCTGTGCAATATATTCCTCCGGGACCTCGCTGTAACGGATGATGTCGATCTTTTCTCCGGCCAACTCATTCAAAATCGTATTGATTCTATCGCCGTGATTACCGATACACGCACCCATCGCATCGATCTCGGGTACTCTGGATTCTACGGCAATCTTTGTCCGGCTGCCTGCTTCCCGGGTCAGCCCGCGAATGAGCACATCGCCGTCCACGATCTCGGGGATCTGCTGCTCGAACAATCTTCTGATGAAATTCGGATGGCGTCTTGAGAGCGTGACGAGCGGTCCGCGGCTGTCTTTGTTGACCGTTTGGACATACACCATGATCTCCTGCCCTTCCTCGAGTATTTCACCCGGGATCTGTTCGGCCAAAGGAAGAATTTCGTTGCTGGAACCGGTATAAACCAGAGCGTCTCCGTTGTCATAAACCGTGACAACATCCGCCGCCATGACTTCCTCTGTTTTGGAAGCATACGCTTCTTTCGCGACCTGCCGCTCAGCTTCACGGATACCTTGAATGATGACCGATTTTGCCGCAGTCGCGCTCAAACGTCTGAAATCCAGCGTATTCAATTCAACTTCGAATTCGTTTCCGATGACATATTTGATTCTGGGGTGCTTTTTGTGCAGTTCCGCATAAGAGACCTCTGCGATCGGATCTGTCACTTCCTCAACGATCGTTTTGGTCTGAACCATTTTCATGGTTCTGCCTTCTTTATCGATAATGACGCGAGCGTTGTCGTGTCCTTCATATTCTTTGTGGTAGGCAGACAAAAGCGCAGCCTCGATTTTTTCCAGCATATAATCTTGGGGAATGCCTCTCTCCTGATACAGAGCATCCAGAGCCCCGAACAACTCAACATTGGTATCAATTCTTTCTCCGCCGATCTTCTTTTTCATCTCTTCAACAGAACAACCTCTTCAGGTTGTATCTGTCCCTCCTCGTATAATAGAGTAGTAGTTTTTTATAGACCCTCTCCAAGGTCTGTATGCTACAATGTAAGGGATGCTGTGGATTGGTTTGCTC